>JAUVCD010000424.1 GCA_030590865.1 Myxococcales bacterium
TCGGAGGTCGCGGAAGGCCTCTCCATGGGCAGCCAGGTCAGAGCTCGCCGCGCAAGTGGAGCTGGGGGCCGTGAAATATCTCGGAGCTGCCGAGATGGACCGACCGGTTCTGCTCCGAGCCCTCCTGCTCTTGGGAGACGACGCCGCCGATCAGCTCGCCCGTGTACTGGAGGCCGAGGTGGGCGCGCAGTGGCCAGCGCTTCGGAGTGAGCCTCACGCGCAGACCAAGGGCGAAGGCTAGGTTGATGGCCCCGATGCTGCCGATGTAGGTCTCCCGATCTCGCTCGTCGGGCGGCTCGGTACAGACGTCGTCGTCCTCGCAGAAGTAATACTCCGTCGGTCCGGCACCAAAGTAGAGGCCGAGGTCGCCGTAGGGATGAAAGCGAGGGGAGCCACCGGGGCCCATACGCAGCCGGAAGCCGCCCATATGGTAGGTCGAGTCCATGGTTTGCGCTGGGCTCTGACGAACGAAATACTTGTCGTCCTCACCTTCCATTTCGTAGAGCACCCGAGGCAGCCGATAGTCGAAGTAGCGATAGCCGATCCAGAACTCCTCGATGTAGTAGCGCTGCGCCCACTGGTAGACCAAAAAGGCGATGTCGTAGCCCACGTCGATCTGGGTGTATTGGAGCTGAAAATTGCTCTCCACGTCGTTCCCGGCGGCGTCTTCGGCGGTGCCCAGGTCGTCACCGTCGGCCGGATCGACCTCCAGGGCTCGCACGATGCCGAAGTTGAAGGTCGCCACCTTGACGTTGGAGCGGACCCCCAGCACGCCCAAGCCCACGTCGAAGATGTCGCTCGCGAAGCCTTCGAGGCCGAGCTGATCGCCCAGCGAGCTGGAGGTTTCGATGGATCCGCCGGAGCTGAACACCCGGTCGGTGGCGAAGCCGGCTTTCAGGCTGCCCACGTTGGGCAGCTTGATCCAGTCCAGGCCCGCATTCAGCTGGATCCCGAGCATGGCGATCGGTGCAACGTCGTATTCGAGCCGCCGAGTGCGACCGGTGAGGTCTCTGACGGTGGTGTTGCCCTCTGAATCCTCGGTCTCGACCCGCGTTTCGTCGCCACCGATCTGGTTGAAGAAGAAGATCTCACCGTCTAGCTTCAGATCGGCGTGCAGCGAGTCGAGGGTGATGCCCACGATCTGATCGACCACGCTCTCTTTGAGCATGAAGCCCGCCGTGTCACTCAGTTCGCTGGTGGTGAGCGCCAGCAAGGTATCGGTCATCACCTGAGTAAGGGTCAGCTGGCGCGCGAGCTGCTCTTTGATGGTCATCGCTAGGCGGGGCAGATCGCTCAGCTGCTCGATGCTCTTGAACGACTGGCGGCTGTTCAGGTTGCTCAACATCGCCGCCGGGGCCTGGTCGACTGAACGCACCATGTTCGTGATGGCGAAGGGGATCAGCGCCAGGGCCTCCAGGTCGATGCGTAAGGCGACCGAGAAGGCGGTGAGCGCGTCGGCGGCGATCTGCTTGCGCGGGCCGCGGCGCAGATCGGCCTGGGCAATGGCCTCGACCGATCTCGTCAGTCGCGTGCCGACCACCAGGATCTTTGCCTCGACGTCCTTGACCTTCTGCTGCGCCGCCACCAAGTCAGGCGGCACGGTGGCTTGGTTGGCGCGCTGACCGGCGTATTTGGCGCGAACCTCGTCCTCCTCGTTCTCTGCCTCGGCCAACTCGGCGATGATTCGCTGGTAGGTCTGCCACTGATCGACCAAGTTGTTGCCCGCCGACAGGTCCTTCATGGCCGCGAGCAACGAGTCATAGGCAGGCTCCTCCTCTCGTTCGGCCTTCCGCGCCTGCCGCAAGACGTCACCTAGGTGAAAACGGTAGAGCTTGACGATCGGGATGGTGAATTCGTCGTTGTCGTAGGGAGGCCGATGGCGGATGGCCGACTTCATCTCCTCGGACCGCTCGTCGCTCAGCGCCAGCTCATCGACCCACCGGTCGCCTGGCGAGTAGGGCAGGGTGGTCATCACTTCGTCCAGCAGCCGAAGCACTTCGGCGACATCGTCGATGCGATCCAGCGCGACGAGGAAATCAGCATCCTCGTAGGCATAGGCGCGCAGGGCGCGGACATTGGTGGTCGCGCAGGCGGGCAGCCAAAGCAGCAAGGTGACGAAGAGGAGGAGCCGCAGGAACATGGTTGCCTCCCGTCCTGCCTAACGTTTGGGCAAGATGCAATCGGTGGTTGGGGCCTCTCGCCAGTTGTTCGGCTGCCTCGCCCAGCACGGCGACAGCGCCCACAATCTTCGATAGCCTGGATGGACACAACGCAGAGGGGTCTCATGAAGTGGCTGTGGTTTCCAACAACGCTGATTCTGTCAAGCGCCGCGCTGATCGCTAGCTGCTCGGCTTCGGAGGATTCGCCTCTCGACCCGAGCTCCAGCGGTCAGGGGGGAGGTGTCCACGGCGGCAACGGCGGCACTGGCGGTGAGAATACCGGTGGCCTCTTCGGCAACGGCGGACAGGCGCAATGTTCGGGCGACCTCACCTGCTCCGATGATCTCAGCGGCGTGCTGTGCGACGGCGACCCCTTTCAAGACTGCAGCGCAGGCGAGATGTGCGCAGAGGGGCAGTGTCATCCAGCCTGCGAGGCTGCGGAGATCAACAAGAGCACGGTGGGTTGCCAATACTACGCCGTCAATCCCGACGTGACCTGGTCAGTCGGCGCTTGTTATGCAGCCTTCGTGGCCAACACCTGGAGCCAGCCCATCCAGATCGATGTGGAGTTTGATGGTCAAGTGCTGGACGCCAGCTCTTTCGCCCGCATCCCGTCGGGCAATGGTCAGGCGGTGACCTACCAGCCTTTGCCGAATGGGGAGCTCCCGGCCGGTGAGATCGCCATTCTGTTCCTGGCCCAGTTCGGTCCTCAACAGCTGTACACGCCAGCCTGTCCTGCGGGGATCACCCCGGCGGTGTCGACCGAGGATGCGGCGCTACACGGTACGGGCATCGGGCGCTCGTTCATGATTCAGACCAGCGCCCCGGTCGTGGCCTATGACATCTTCCCCTATGGCGGCGGCTGGAGCGCCATCACCAGCGCCACGCTGCTCTTTCCGACGTCCGCCTGGGGGGACAACTACATCGCTGTCGCCCCCTACCAGTGGACGATGAGCGACCCCAACCTCTACTCGTGGATCCAGATCATTGCGGCCGAGGATGGCACTGACGTCACGATCAGCCCGACAGCGGCCATCCTCGATGGTGGTGGCCTCACAGGGACGCCTCAGGGCACCCCCAAGACCTACCCGCTGCAGAAGGGGCAGGTGTTGCAGTTCACTCAGGACGCGGTGCTGACCGGCAGCCCCATCCAGGCGACTAAGCCCATCGCTGTCGTCGGTGGGAACCGCTGCATGGTCATCCCGGCCAACCAGTCGGCTTGTGATGCTGGCCATCAGATGATCCCGCCGGTCAGCGCGCTGGGGTTCGAGTACGCGGCAGCCCGTTATCGTGATCGCCATGCCAATGCGCCTGAGTCGCCCCCCTACCGCATTCTCGGCGCGGTGGATGGTACCACGCTCACTTACGAGCCTTCCCAGCCGCCAGGAGCACCCTCCACCATCGGCAGTGGGGAGATTGTGGAGTTCAACGCCGCTGGTGCCTTCGTCGTCAAGAGCCAGGGCGACACTCATCCATTCTACATGTCAGCCCACATGACCGGATGCACCACCGTGGGCGGGAACATGATGGACTGCCGCGGCGATCCCGAGACGGTCAACGTGATCCCGACGGCGCAGTATTTGAACGAGTATGTGTTCTTCACCGATCCGACTTATCCAGAGACCAACTTGGTGTTCATCCGGAAGAAGACGGCAGATGGCTTCAAGGATGTCGAGCTCGACTGTCTGGGACCGCTCACCGGCTGGCAGCCGATTAACGCCGATTACGAGGTCACCCGAGTCGATCTGGTGACCGGCAACTTCCAGCCCCAGGGAGCCTGCGACAACGGTCGTCGTGAGGCCACCAGCGAAGGGCCCTTCAGCATCACCGTCTGGGGCTGGGGCTCGGCGGTTACCGGCGGCGCCATCGACCCGAACACCAGCGCAAACGGCTTCTACTCCCAGTACGTCAGCTATGCCTATCCTGCCGGCGCGGGCGTGAAAGTGATCACCCAGATCGAAGTTCCGCCGGTGCCTCGCTGAGCGGATTGCGGACTCAGGACACCAGCGGGTCGCCCCTGAGGGCGCGCTCGATTCCCGCCAGGTGGACGTCCCCGGCAAGGTTGTGGGGTGCGGCGAGCACCTCGTGCACGAAACGCAACGCGCGATCGCAGGCATCGACGAGCCCGGCTCCCCGGGCCAGTTGAGCCGCTAGCGCCGCGGAGAGCATGCAGCCGCTGCCGTGAGTGTTGGTACCGCTGATCCGCGGGCGTTCCCACCGGGTAATCTGGCCACGCTGCCACAGCAGATCCAGCGGGTCCCCCGACAGATGGCCCCCCTTGAGCAGCACCGCACAGCCGAGTTCTGCGGCCAGCGTCTCGGCAGCCTGGTCCATTCGTGAGCGCTCGATCGGCTGGCCGCCGAGCAGCAGCGCTGCCTCATCGAGATTGGGTGTGATCACCGTGCTGACCGGAAACAGCTGTTGCCGGTAAACATCGACCGCATCGTCCTGGAGTAACCGATCGCCCGAGGTGGCCACCATCACCGGATCGACGACCACTGGACCATGCTCGCGCCTGGACAGCAGCGACGCCACTCGGTCGACGATCTCTGCGGACCACAGCATGCCGGTCTTGATGGCCGCCACCTCGAAGCCATCGAGCACGGCAGCCACCTGCGCTTCCACCATGGATGGCGACAGGCCCACCACCTCGTGGACGCCATCGAGGTTCTGGGCGGTCACCGCCGTGATCGCCGTGGTGCCGAAGACTCCCGTCGCGCTGAAGGTGCGAAGGTCGGCTTGGATGCCAGCACCTCCGCCCGAGTCGGAGCCGGCGATGGATAGCGCCACGGACCGATTCGTCGTCCTATTCATTCGAGCTGCTCCTTCCGGTTCAGCGAGGCTCTTGTTTGGCGAACGGCGCTCGCTATTGCGCGCACGCCTTGCTCCGGGTGCTCGTCCATGGCCGAGATGAACGCCACGCCATCGGCGCCCGCCCCGATCACTTCGGCCACGCGGCCCACGCGGATCCCGCCGATCGCCACCAGGGGCACGGTGGGCAAGGCGGCGCGAATGCGCCGGAGTCCTTCGAGGCCGGCAGGCGGATCGAGATCGGGCTTGGTCGCCGTACCAAACAGCGGCGAGACGCTCAGATAGTCGGCTCCGTCGGCCATCGCCCGCTCGGCCTGCGCTACCGTCGTGACGCTCACACCGAGCAGCAGATCGCCGCGGCCGGCGTGATCTGCCGCTGCTCGCGCAGTCTTCACGGCCATGTCGCTTTGGCCAAGGTGGACTCCTTGGGCGCCGAGCGCCAGCGCGACGTCGAGGCGATCGTTGATGATGAGCGGAATACCGGCCTGAGCGATCCAGCCACGAGTCTTCTCCACCAACTCGGCCACTAGCCCGAAGTCCTCCCCCTTGTGGCGAAGCTGCACGATGGTGGCTCCTCCGCGGAGCGCTGCCCCTGACAGTCTCGGCACATCGACGAAGCGATGATAGCCGATGTCGATGATCGGGTAGACCGCCAGGGTGTTGCGCTCCAGCTTGCGAGCGTTCAGGTCGGCACCCACGTTGGCCACCTTTCGCGATCCCACGCCGCCTGGAAGAAAAGCAGCTCGAGCTGGAGGCTCTTTCGATACAGCCGTCGCCAGCGCTGGCGATCGGTTGCCGCGGCGTCTTGCGCCACCCGGTCCATCTCGGCGGCGAATTGCTCAGCGAGCTGGCGCATGTCGTCCGAGCCGTAGGCCTCGAGCCAGGCGCGGCAATGGTTGGCCGCTGGACGAGCGCCGCGAGCGCGAAGATGGTCCGCAATCTCGACGTAGCCCGTCTCGCAGGGCAGCAGCGCCGCGACGATGTCGCTCAGGCTGCCCTCGTAGCAGGTGCGAACCAGGAAGTCGGCGTAGGCCCCGGTCACCAAGCCCGGGCTGGCCTTGCCGAGGACCTCTGCGCGACCCCCGAGATCGCCCCAGCTTTGCTCGATGGCCTCGATCTCCTCGCTCAGGGTGACCTGCAGCAACCCCGCAAATCGCCGCATTCCCGCCAGGTCTGGCTGCCTGGCCGCTGACAAGGCGAGCACCCGAGAGAGCTCGAGCAGGTAGGCATAGTCCTGCTGGAGATAGAACCGGTATCGCTCCTCCGACAGCGTTCCATCCCCGATGGCGCAGATGAAGGGGTGCTCGAGCAGCGCCTGCCAGGCCGCCTCGTTGTCTGCCCGTAGCTCCTGGGTGAAGCCCTTATCGACCATCGGCGACTCCTGCCTGATCGGCCGCCTTGCTGAAGGCTGCCCAGAATGGATCGACCCTGGGATGAGCCAGCTCGCGCTCCTGTCCGCCTTTGATCACCTTCACACCGGCGCTCGCGTCCAGCACCTCGCCCACCACGCTGGTGAGGATCCCCTGGTCCCCGAGTCGCGCCACCAGCTCCGCTGAGCGGTGGGGCCGACAGGTCACCAGCAGCGTCCCCTCGCTGATCGCCGCGTAAGGATCGATGTCGAAGAGACTGCAGATCTTGGTCACCGGCTCTTGAACCACGATCTGGTCCTGGTCCACCACCATGCCGACGCCGGCGGCCTGGGCGATCTCCACCAGCCCGCCCCAGACGCCGCACTCGGTGGCATCGTGCATCGAGGTCACACCCCGATCGCGCACGCCGACTTTGACCGCGGTGAGCGCATCCTCGACCACCGACATCTGCCAGAATATCTTCTGAGCCTCGTCGGCGAATGGGCGCCCGTAGGCGGCTGCCACCTGGTCCGGAAAGGTCACCGCGAAAAGGCCCGTCGCCTCGATGCCCGGTCCCTTGGTGATCACGACGTGATCCCCCGGCCGAGCCATGGTTGGGGTGACGTATTGATCCTTCGGCCCGATGCAAATCACGGTAGCGCCGCCGATCATCGGATAGTCACAGCCCTGATAGCGACCGGTGTGCCCGGAGATCACCGCCATGCCGAGCTTGTCGCACTCGTCATGCATGGCCGTCCAGAGGGCCTCGAGCTGCTCTCGAGTGATCGCCATTGGGAGATTGAGATCGAAGGTGACGTGGGTAGGCGGCAGGCCCGACGTGATCGCATCGGACGCCAGGATGTGCACCGCAAACCACGCCGCTCGCTCCCAGCCATAGGCGGGCACCACGAAGATGGGATCGGTCGTGGTGACCATCACCTGATCGTGGCCGAGATCCACGACCGCCACGTCGACTCCATTTTGGGGGCCAACGAGCACATCGGCCCGGCGCCGGCCGAGCCGCGACAGGATCACCTCGTCGAACACGTCGGCCGAGACCTTGCCGACCGCGGGAAGCGGACTGTTCATCGGCTGACTCCTTGGGTGGTCTTCCGGGCACAGATGGCCACGTAGCCGCCCCGGTCAAAGCCCTCTCTCGGCTGCTCGATGGTGTCGTTTGAAAACCGCGGATGCACGGTGAGCGTTTGCGCATAACGGAGCTCGGAGAAGCCCGCCTCACGCACCAACTCGGCCGACTCTGCGGTGGTGCGCCAAGCTGCCGCACCCACGAACTCGATGGGATACGGGTTGGCTGGGGCAATCTTGGCCAGCCGCGGGTCGGCCCAGGAGCCCACCGTCGCCGCTAGCTGGTAGAGCATGCCGTAGCCGCTGCTCGCGGGAACGTCAGCCACGACCAGCTGACCGCCGGGCTTCAGAACCCGATGCGCTTCGGCGAAGGCCTGCGGCAGGTTGTCGACGTAGGCGCCGATGCCGTTCATCAGCGCGGTGTCGAAGCTAGCCGCCCGATGGGGGATCTCCTCGGCCGGTGCCACCAGGGCGTTCATGTTCCTCTGCCGGGCAATCTCAGCCATCTCGGCCGCTGGCTCGATCCCTTCGGCGATCTCGATGTCGTGATCCCGCCGGAGCAGCCACTCGAACAGACCGCTACCGCAGCCAATGCTCAGGACCCGTCCCGGGTTGCCGAGACAGTAGCGTAGGAGCAGCACTTCCGAGGCGAGCACCTGCTCGTTTTCGATGAACCAGCTGTCGTACTTCGTTGCATGCTCGTCGAATGAACTCACGGCATTGTCCTCCCTGCCGCGGATCCAGGAAGGAGAGAAACGGTGCCGTAGTCGCTGTGAGCATCACGTGTTTCCCTACGCCCGCATGATCCGGGTCAGGTTCAAAGGGTCTCTTCTCAGCCCGCCACCAGGACGGACACCCCTAACACCAAGGCGGCGGCAGCCTAACGCCGCCACGAGCTTTGCGCCATGCTTTCCACCGTGGAAGCGGTTGCGCGCTCCCTCGTTTTCCCCACCACGCCGCAAATCCGGTACAGATCGATCACCCCGCCGTTCTATTCCCGG
>JAUVCD010001005.1 GCA_030590865.1 Myxococcales bacterium
GGCGATCTCTCGAATGTCTTGGCGAGTCGGGGCCGGCAGGGCGCGGAACATCACTTCAGCCACAAAGACCGCGATAACCCGTGAGCAGAGCTCATGGTTGTAGGCAAGTATGAATCTGAGCTTCGGTGGAAAGGCGAGCACCCATTGGCGCACCGGGGCGCGTGGCAGAATGTGATCCACGAGTCGCGCGGCCCCTGCTACCATGCGCCGTCCTAGACAACTGCAACAAAGCCAGTCTCGTGTACGCGCACATGCCTGCCCGATCTGCCTCCGAGCTTGCCCGTCTCGACAGGACATTGAGGTCATCGGCCGAGTTAGGCCGTGAGACTGATCAATCGCTGTAAGGGCATTTGCTCCAGAAGACCTCGGTCTCCTCGTCACTCGAGTTGGCTACGGTACAATCGCTAAGGGTGCGGATCCTTTGGCTCGGCGGAAAGCCTCGCTGTTTCGGGGCCGTACGAGAGAGAGGGGTGACCGAAGGGGCTCCTTGCGGCTACTGTGATGTTGCAAAACAGACACGGAGCCAAAGGAACCCCTTCGATGAGCACAGCATACGCCGAGCAGATTGTTCCGGAACAGCATTTCCTGCGAGCCCGAGGAAAGTTGTCGGAGATGGAAACCTACCTGCGTAGTCCTGACGCGTTGACTGCCGAGCACAACGAGGTCGAGGGTTGGCTCGACCAGCAGGGGCGTGAGCTGATGCGGCTGCTCTTGGATGCGCACTTCGCCTTGCGGGGATGCGCCGAGCGTCGCATCACGGTGGTCGCCGAGGACGGCGTGGAGCGTGGCGAGGTACGAGGGACCGCGCGCCAGCTGGAGAGCCGCTTCGGGACGGTGTCCGTACCACGCCTCTCGTACCACACGACCGGACGCCCAGGCCTGCGACCGCTGGACGCCCTCTCGAACCTCCCCCCGGAGCTGTTTTCCCACGGAGTGCAGTGGATGGTCGCCAAGGAGGTGGCCCAGAGCTCGTTCGACGAGGTCACCGCCCGTATCCGCGACTACACCGGGGCCGTCATCGCCAAGCGGCAGGTCGAGGAGCTTACCTCCAGGGCGGCGTGCGACTTCGACGCGTTCTATTCGACCCGCACCGTCGATGCGGAAAAGACCAACGACCCTCTGGTGCTCACCACGGATGGGAAGGGCATCGTCATGCTGCACGAGCACCTGCGCGAGGGAACGCGGCGGCGTGCCGAGCAGAGCCAGAACAAGCTGTCGACCCGCCTCAACCCTGGCGAGAAGAGCAACCGCAAGCGGATGGCACAGGTGGCCAGCGTCTACACCGCGCCCCCCTTCCCGCGCGAGGCCGCCGACGTCGTCCACTCGCAGCGAGACAAGAAGGTGGTCGAGAAGAGGCGGCCGCGGCCGGTAAACAAACGTGTCTGGGCGAGTGTCGAAAAGGACCCACAGCCGCTGATCCGCACCATGTTCGAGGAGGCCGTGCGGCGTGACCCCGAGCGCCGACGGCGATGGGTCGTTCTCGTCGATGGGGACCCAAAGCAGCTCGCAGCCGTTCGTCGAGAAGCGGCGCGGATCGGAGCCAAGGTCACCATTATCCTCGACTTCATCCACGTCCTCGAGCGCATCTGGGACGCCGCGCGTGCCCTCTTCGGCGGCAGCACCCCGGAGGCGGAGAGCTGGGTCGCCGACCGTCTGCTGGCCCTGCTCGACGGCGCCAGTGGTGGCGAGATTGCCCGTCGAATCCGTTGGTGGGCCAAGCGGCGGCGGAGTTCTCTGGACGCGGCACGACACAAGGCGATCGCCAAGGCCTGCGGATATCTGGTCGACCGGACCCGCACGCGGCTCATGCGCTACGCCGAGGCGCTGCGCGATGGCCTCCCGATTGCAACTGGGGTCATCGAAGGCGCTTGCCGATACCTGGTAAAGGACCGGATGGGGCGCACCGGAGCGCGCTGGTCGGTCCACGGCGCGGAGGCGGTGCTTCGGCTGCGAGCGATCTGGGCATCCGGTGACCTGGAGCAGTACTGGCGGTTCCACCTCGCCGCTGAGAAACAACGCAACCACCTTACACACTACGCCGGTGCCGTTGTACCCATTGGCGCTCTACCCGCACTGCGGCCGAAGCTGAGGCTGGTCAAGTGATCCATCTTGCAGGAGAAACTGGTCGAGCCAGAAGAGCCGCACCCAATCCAGAAAGGAGTAGCAATGCCTGCGGAGACGGCGAAGCCCGTACTGCCGCCGAGAATCATCAAAGAGGCACCCAAGGTGTCGCCCAAGTTTCCGTCCACACCGGCTCCGCTTGAGTGGGCATTTTTGTCGATCACGAACGCAATGCCTGCGGTGATCGAGAACAATCCGGCGCCAGCGAAGAACGTCGCGATCGCCGCACCCACATTCCCATGGTGGTCGATGTCCTCGATTTCTAATCGTGGGATTCGGCAGAACGGTCC
>JAUVCD010000998.1 GCA_030590865.1 Myxococcales bacterium
ATCGGCGGGATGATCCGGCGGGACGGGGTGGCAGGCCTGAACGCCGTGCTCGATCTGGGCGAGCTGAGCCTCCACGGCGAAGGGACGGCCACCTTCCTGTCCGACGACAGCCTCAGCTCACCGGCCATCGAGGATCGAGACATCCCGGTGTTCGAGGCCTTGGTGGGTGCGACCCTCCGTCCGGTCGACACCCTCACCGTGATCCCCGAGTTGCTCTACAATGGATTCGGTAGCTGGCAGGCCGAGGACTACCTCCCCATCGCCTTCTCCGAGCGGATGGCCGTTGGTGAGCAGCAGGGGCTCGGCAAGCTCTACGCCGGCGTCCACACTACTTGGGAGATCGAGCCGCTGACCCATCTGTTCAACGCCATGCTGACCAACGTTCACGATCCGAGCGCCCTTGCCTTGCTGGGCCTCCGCCACAACCTGAGCGCCAACGTGGATGGTGTGATTGGCGCCTATGCGCCCATCGGCCGCCTACCTGACACCGCCGCGTTTCAGGCGCGCAGCGAGTTCGGCAACTATCCCTACTTCTTCTTTTTCGAGCTCAAAGGAACCCTCTAAATCGTGCCCCGTCCCCGGTTTCTCAAGCTCAAAGCCGCCAAGCAGGCGGCCATTTTGGATGCAGCTCGCACCGAGTTCTCTGCCCATGGCTATCGGGGCTCCTCGCAGAATCGAATCATCGAGGCTGCCGGCGTGAGCAAGGGGGCGATGTATTACTACTTCGACGACAAAGAGGATCTCTACATCACCGTCATTCGACGTGAGTTCGCTGGTCTCGGCGAGGTGATGACCGTCGGCGAGATCGACACGGTGGAACAGTTCTGGCCCGAGCTCGAGGACATGTTCACGCGGTCGACGGCCTATTTCGCCCGCTCTCCCGAGACCATCGCCCTCGCGCGCAGCGTGGCCCGCTCGGTCGGCACCTATGGGCCGCCACCGGGCTTCCAAGCCATGATCGACGAGATTTGGGCGGTCACGGAAAAGCTCGTGCTTCGGGGGCAAGAGGTCGGTGCAGTGCGGTGCGACCTGCCGACCTCTTTGATCGTCGGCGTGATGATGAAGATCGGCGAGGCGATGGACTACTGGTTCGCCGAGCACTGGACCGAGCTCGACCCGGCCGAATTGCCGGCGCTCAACCACAAGCTGATCGACATCTTCAAGCGGGTCGCCGATCCGAAGTGCTAGCCCCCACCCGCTGTAAATTGGCGCCCCTCCAGCGGCGTGCTAGCGAACAGAGCCGTCAAGCAGGAGGAGGAAGCGTGTCCTATTCTGAGCTAGCCCGCGCTTGGGTGCGCCGAGAGTTGGTTGATCTCGACCAGGAGCTGCCGTCTAGAACGTTCGAGATCTACTTCCGCGCGTTGCTGGTCTGCGCCAAAGGCGACGGCGAGCTCGAGGACAACGAACGAGAGTGGGTGCTCGGCTTCTGCGCTGCCTTCGGGGGTGATGACGAGTTGCTCGACACGCTCAGAACCTACCCCGCCCATGAGAGGATCAAAGAGGTCATCGCCGGTAACCCTGGAGTGCAGAAGGCAGGGCGGCGCTCGCTGCTCTTCAATGCCATCGAAGCTTGCGCTGCCGACGGCAACTATGCCGACGGGGAGCGTGCCCGGGTTCGCCGGATGGCCCACGCCATGAACGTACCGCTCGACGAGGTGGAGCAGCTCGAGGCGCTCTACGAGGAGCAGCGTGCCCTGCGTCAGAAGAAGGCGCAGCTGCTCTTCCCTGACGGCGTCCCTTTCTGAGGTCGGCGAGCCATCGGAGGGTCATGACTACGTTCCCAGCTCGGTCCAGCAAGCAAAGACCACGGTTGTGGGTGCCCGGCGTCGCCTATGTCACCGACGAGTGCGAGATCCGCACGGGCAGGCACGTGGGCTACAACGGTTGGGGGCGGGCTTTTCGGCTGGCAGGCTGCGGTCACTTCGCGTCGATTGCCGAGTGGCGGCACCGAGTGTGGCTGGTGGAACGCGCGGCGCTCGGTGCTCAGGCCATCGACGAGCACGCGATCATGCTTGCGGAGCGCTTGCTCGACAAACAAACCCATCCCAACGCCCGGCGCTGGCTGGCAGAGCAGCCGCTGGTGTGTGTCTCAGGTGCCAAGGTCAAGCGCCTGGCCCACCAAGGGGTGCGGGTTTACTGCGTCGAACATGGCGTGGAGCGCGCTGATTGGTTTGCTGTGAAGGCCACCGGGGGCAATCGGGCCGGCTGGGAGCTGAGCGGCCCGGTGGACGCGTTCTGGCCAGCCCGGGCCAGGCAGGCGCTGCCGGACGATCCGGACGAGCTGCCGGCCACCGAGCGCTACGACGTTCGCACCACCATCGATCGTCTGTTGCGCTTCCTGTCTCGGGGCAAGCTCACCGAAGACGCAGTCACCAACGCCTTTGCGGTGCGCAAGCTGTTGACGCCGGGATACGGCTACCACGGTGCGACCGACGGCACGGTCGCCTCCATCGAGCGGGTC
>JAUVCD010000920.1 GCA_030590865.1 Myxococcales bacterium
TTCGGCGGCGACGGCTGGCTAGGTCTTCTAGATGACCTAGCTTCACTTCGAGCACCGCGGCCTGAATGGCGTCCAGTCGACTGTTGAAGCCGAGCTCGCGGTAGCAGCCCGGCGCCGTCGCGCCATGGACCCGCAAGACGCGGATGCGGTCGGCCAGCGCCCCATCGTCGGTCAAGACGGCCCCTCCGTCCCCCCAAGCGCCGAGGTTCTTGGTGGGAAAGAAAGACAAGCAGGCCAGGCCGTCGCGCCCGAAAGCCATACCTTCGGATCGGCCCCCGATGGCCTGGGCCGCGTCGTGGACGAGCGGAATGCGCGCTTCGCGGGCCAGCGCGCCGAGCGACGCTACGTCGGCAGCACGACCGTAGAGGTGCACCGGCAGGATGGCCCCCACCCGACCGCCGCTGTCCGGATCTCGAAGCCCGTCGTGCCCGTCTCGGCGACAGCGGCCCAGATAGCGCGCCACCGCCTGCGGGCTGAGGCACAGCAGAGGCTCGTCCACATCGACGAAGTGGGGACAGGCGCCTACCCGAAGGATGGCCTCGGCGGTGGCGATGAACGACAGGGGTGTGGTGATGACGACATCGCCGGCTCCCACACCGGCGGCAATCAGCGCCATGGTCAAGGCATCGGTGCCGCTTGCTACACCCACGGCGTGCTCGACGCCGCAGAAGCTGGCCAGCGCCTGCTCGAAAGACGCCACCGTCTTGCCGAGAACGAAGGCGCCGGACCGGGCGACGCGATCGACGACCGCCCGGAGCGCGGGACCTAGCTTGCGATCCTGCGCCTGGAGATCGACCAGCTCGATCCGTCGGGCGCCGGCAGCCGCGATCAGCGGGGCGTCACTTGTCCTTGCCTGCACCGGGCTTCACGTTCAAGGGGCGTACCCGGTCTCGCTTGTTGACCGCCTTGGCCCGTGGATTCACCAGCCGAGTCGGGCGCCCTGCCTTGGTGTCGCCTCGCTGCCGGAGCAGCTGCCCGAGGGCCCGATGATTGGCCTCCAGGATGCTGTTCATGGCGGCAGTCACAGGATAGGCCTGCTCGGGGGTGAGCTTGGCCGTCGCCTTGGATGCCTCTTTGACCGCGTCGATGAAGATCTGGAACTTGGGCGGCAGGAACTTGGAGAAGACCTCTTTGCGACCGCCCTCGGTGCGTGCCTTCAGCTCTTCATGGGTCTTGCGCACCTGCTCCAAACCCTCTTTGATCGCCTCGCCGTCGAGGGTCTCCGCCAAGAGCAGGAAGGTAAGCGCCCGCGCTTCGCCGACCGCCCGGAGGGCCACGGTGCCACCCTCATCGAGCTTCTCGGTCGGCCCTGGCCGCTCGGCGCGCCAGGCGGCCACGGCGGTATGGAAGGCCGCCAGCTGGTCATCGAGATCGGCAAAGCCTTTGACCAGGTTCTCGTGCAGCTTCTTGCTGCGCTTGAAGTCGTCCTTCTCGAACCGCTTGCGCGCGTAGTAGCGGTGGGCGTCGAGCAGGGTCCGCTGAAGGGGGCTCACGTATTGCTCGAAGTCGGCGATGGCCTTGTCCAGCGCCTCGAGCTTGGGCTGCTTGAGGGTCTTGGACACCCGGCATGACTGCAGGTGGCGCAAGAAGGGGATCTGAGGCGTGGGACCCAGCATGGGCCGGCGCTCGGGTACGCCAGCCGCCCCCCGCGTGGCCGCCTCTGCGTCCCGCTTCTTGGCGGCTTCTTGACGCTTCTTGGCAGCTTCGGCGAGCTTGCGGTTCTCGGGATAGTCGCCGAACTCGGGGATCTTGTTGGGACCAGGCTCGGCACCGCCCAAGCTCTTGGCGTAGGCGTCTCGGGCCACCCGCAACCCCAGCGAACCGAAGTAGCAGCTCTCGACGCGGTAGGCCTTGGTGGTGGCAGGAGTGATCTTCGGAACCCGGGAGTCGGTGAAGCGATTCTTGGGACCCTTCTTCCCCTGGGCGTTACCCGCGGCCTTGCCCGAACGGGCCGGCTCGGGCAACGGGGGTGGGGGTGGATCCTCTTTGCAAGCGCCGAGTATGGGCGCAAACAGAGCCGCTACAGCAACGAGCCTAACAATCCGGTGCTTCATCATGGCAAGCCTCCCACCTCAATCCCGGCGTATTTGGCACGTGCGAGCAGCCCGCGCAAGACGAGCTGATGGTCACCGTGGAGCGTTGGCTTGCATCTCGGTGCGCAGGCGACTCAGCTCCTGACGGAGGGGCACGATGAAATCTGCGCTGATGGTCATCTTCTGACCCTTCTGAGCCCTCAGGGTGTGCCACTTGCTCAGCGCCAGCCGGGCACCGGCTGCCACAAATCGGGCACCGGCCTTCCCTCGCCAGGACAGCCGGGCCTTGAGGCGACCACCGTAGGAGGTGATCAGCTCGTACTCTTCCTGGCTGATGGTGCCCACCAGCACCTCGTCTTCCAGGTACTTCTTGATCGTCTTGCCCTTCCGGTAGACGAGCACGCAGATCATCACGAAGAAGCTCACCGCCATCAGCAGGCCGACCAGCAAGTTCAGGATGAAAGCTCCCTGCCCGAAAATGAGCGGCAGGCCGTTCCACCAGGCGTGCAGGAACACGCCGATCAGGTAGCCGCCGAAGGGGAAGACGACCTTGGCCCAGGTGGCGCCGTGCTCGCGACCGAGGCCGAATCCAATCCCGGTCATGGCGGTGAAGAGCGGGTGGAGCCAGGGGGTGAGCACGCCACGGAGAAAGAAGATGCCGCCGATGTCCCGATGAAAGCGCGTGTAATAGATGACGTTCTCGGTGGCGGCGAAGCCGATGGCGACGAAGGTGCCGTAAATGATGCCGTCGACCACGCCGTCGAACTCACGGCGTAGGAACACCACCATCCCGAGGATGGCCATCCCCTTGGTGAGCTCCTCGAAGATCGGCGCCGATATGGCGGTGCCGAAGAAGGAGCCGAAGGTTGCGCCGAGGATGGTGTTGATGACCGCAGAGACACCGGTGGCGAACAAGGCCCCCCAGAGAAATACCCCTGCCAGGGCCCACCAGGGCTCTGGATC
>JAUVCD010001093.1 GCA_030590865.1 Myxococcales bacterium
GTCGGCGCCATTGGTCCAATCAGCACCCCAATCGTCGGACTCGAAGTCGCTGAACAGCAGCACGTCAGCGTGATCCACAATGCTCGGGTCGTCACCGAGGTAGTTGGCTGCCAGGCCCTCAACCGGATCGCTCGCCGGCAGCTCTACGCCCTGACTGGAGCGAAACACTCCAACGTCCATGCTGCCGCCGCCGTAATCCTCAAACTTGAACAGCCGCAGAGTGGCGCTCTCGAGCACGGAGGAATCGTCGAAAGTCGCCAGATCGAAGCGCAGCAACACGGGCCGCTCGTCGGTTAGCGACAGCTGCTCCTCGTCACCGAATCCTTGGTAGGTCGACGGGGCGAGATAGGTGTCGGCCTCCGGCGAGAGCGTCTCGGTTCCCGCGCTGGTCACCAGGACCAACTCGGGACGCTCGGTCGCCACCGTGTGCTCCTTGCTTCGGAAGTTGAAGGTGCCGCCACCGCCGATCGCCTTCAGGTAGAACCCTTTGTGGTGAACACTGCCGTCGAGCCACGCCTGCACCAGATCGGTTACCTCCCACTGTAGGGTGCCCGTGCTGCCGTCGTCCACCGCCGTGGCCGTCGCGAAGGGCGCGTCACCCTGGGCGGCGTTGCTGGCGTCGTGCCAATCGCCCAGGGTGTTGCGCCACGGTAGGCTGGCGCCGCGATTGTAGAAGTCCCGGGTGGCGCCATCGTCGGTTTCCATTGCGCCTTCCGCCCAGGCTCCGCAGTCGGTGGCGACCGGCGGCTCGTTGCCGATGGGGTCGTCCGGTGCCGTCCAGTCCTTGCTTTCGTCGCTGCCACACCCAGCCAACAGCACGGTGGTTGTCATTACTGTCGCGCGCCACGTCGCTTCCATTTGCGATCCTCTCGTCCAAGCCAGCTTCCGCACTCCATCCTAACCGACTTCGGGGCGCAGGCTCAGCGAACCCCTGGTCATGGGTTTCCCCGGTCAGCCGGTTGGGATGAGCCGCTCGCGGACCCTCGGTGGAGTAAGATGACGACTATGAAGCCCCCCATCGATCGACTCGATGGCCCCCGGGACGATCGGGGTCGCGACTTTCGGCGCCGAGGCCGCCTCGGTCTCGGAATGGTGGTGGCGGCAGAAGTGGTTGGGCTGGCCATGAGCATCGGATACCCGCTGCTCTTGGAGGCCGTCTTGCAGTCAGGCCCGCACCCCAGGGCGGTGTTGGATACCCTGAGGATGGTCCGTGGGGTCATCACCTTTGCGACGACGCTCGTCGCGTGGCTCGGCCTGGCCTTGGTGGGCCGGGTTCCCAAGGTGGGAGGGGTCGCTGTGGCGGCCGTGGCTGTCGGCGTTCTGCGATGGGTGGTGTTCAGCTCCAAACTGCTGTTGAGCCGCCTCGGGGTGAGCCCTGGCGGGCTGGCCTCGCCCTTCACCATTGTCGACATGGCGAACGCGGTCTTGGCCAGCGCTTACTCGGTGTTGCTCGTCGCGGTGGCCCATCAGGCTGCCGATGGGCTCTCCGGTAAGCGCTCCCGGCTCGTCGAGATCACCTTTGGCGCTCTCATTGCCGTCCTGCTGGTGACCGATCTTGCGAGCGTGGCGCTCTTCGCCCACTACCCGCCGAGCACGCACGGCACCCTGTTCGATCAGTACGAGGTGGCAATTGAGGTGGCGTTTCATGTCACGACGTGGCTCTCCAGGATTGCCCGCCTGCTGCTCATCGCGCTCTTCTTCCAGGTCCTGTTCACCACCGGTCGCAAGCCGACCGCCGACCCCCTCGAGCTCGACCAGTAAGGATCCCTA
>JAUVCD010000020.1 GCA_030590865.1 Myxococcales bacterium
CCATGTCCCTGGTGTGGGGCGGTCGTCGAACGGGACGACGCTCCCTGTCCGAGCTGTATGCGCAGCCCGGACCAGCACCCATCCCGTCGCAAGAAGGCGCCATCCGCCGGATTTGATCTGGGCTCGATCCCACCACCGGCGGGGAAGGCATCACCAAAATCTGCCCCTGGTCCCCGGCCGGCATCGAGTGCCGCACCAGCGAGTCGCCAAGCGCCCGCGCCAGCAGGTGCTCGAGAGCCGAGCGATGACGGACTCGCTGGCGGAGCGCTGACCAGCGATTTTGAGCTCGACAGCGCAGGCCCTGCCTCGGCAGGTGGCGCCGCCGCTGCCGTGGCGCCAGCCGGACCTGGGCCCAGCGACTTCAGCACTGAGGACGGGGACGACTGGGAAGACCAAGAGGCGCTCGACATCGCCCTCGACATGGGCTCGGTGCGTCCTCCAGCGAGCGGTGACCGTCACGACCCAGCGACGCCGCCAGCCCCAAGCGAGCGAACGCCACTGGCCGCACCAGCCGTTCCAAGGGCGCCAGCCGCACCAGGGGCGCCAGCCGTACCAGAGGCGCCAGCCGCACCAGAGGCGGCAGCGGCGCCAGGCGCAACAGCGGCATCGCCCCCTGCGCGGCCACCCAAAGGCACCCAGGCTCCGCCGGTGCCCGTGCCGCCTGCTCTGGTGGGACACCCCGATGAGCTGGCCGTCCGGCAATTGGCTGGCTACGGCCTGGTGCCTGACAACATCCTCGCCACCTTGCCCTATGCCTGGCGCGTGTACCGTCGCCGCAAAGAGCTACGGCAGCTCTACAGCCGTCAGCAGGAAACTCACGGGGACCTCTGCCGCGGGCTTCGCCAACAGCTGGCTGACGTCATCGACGAAGCGACTGCCGGGGCGGCCAACCAGTCGGCGGTGCAGTCACTCCTGGCGCCGATTGCCCAGGCCGAGCAGCTGATTGGCCAGCGTAGCCAGACTCTCGATGCGGCGACCGATCAGTACTCAACCCAGCTGGGGGCCATCGACCATGAGCTCTCGGCGCTCAGAGAGACTCGTAAGCAGGTCAGCCGTGATCGCGACATGGCTCAGATCCAGGTCGAGGACGCGGTACAGAAGCGCGCTCAGGCTCAGGCCGCGCTCCGGCGCATGGACGAGCGAATTCAAGTAGCCCACGACGCGGCCAGCGATGCGGCCGGGAGGGGGGCTGATTTCGCTCCTCCCGAGCACGCCCGCAAGATCGCCAGCTTGCAGAGCGAGCGGGCTCCGCTCGTCGAGCAACTGGCAGCCTGCGAGGCAGCGACGACCCAGGCCCATTCGGTCTTGCGACAGCAAGACAAGGCGCTCCGGGACGAGGACCGGAAGACCGCCGCGACTGACGCGCGGCGCAAGGGGGCCAAACGAGAGGCCGGTCAGGCCCAGGATGTAGGCCTGCGGGGGATACAGGAGGCGCAAGATCTCCGCCTGGATGCCTGCCAGAGCGTGGTGACGGCGCTCCAGACCGACCACCCAGAGCTGCTTACCGAGGACCATGGCCGGCGCATTGGCGACATCAACGCCGGAATCACCCGAGCCGCCGCCGATCTCGAACGCCATCGCCTCGCCATCGACGCCTACGACGGCTCCTCCTTCAAGCGCGGCCTCCTCATCGTGGGCGCCATCGGGGTAGTGATCCTCCTGCTGATCGTAACGATGGCGCGGGTCAGCGGACCTGCTCGCACCGGCCCCGAGAGTCCCGGCCTTGGGAGCCTCGACCTCAGGAGCCCCGGCGACCTCGTTGGGACGGCGAGTCACCACGCCGGGGCTTCCGGGCGCCGAGCTTGAGTCGCTCCATCACCGCCTCACGTTGCCGGGCCTTGTAGCTCGAGTGGCTGGCGTCGCCGGTCTCGTTTGCCTCTTCGGTCTGCTGATCGACGACCTGGAACTCGCTGAGCCCGAAAATGATCGGCCCCATGGCCCGCACCCGAGGCGGCACTCTGAGCAAGGCATCGTCCGGGACGCGCACCGGCAGATCGACCACGAAGTGCAGGATTCGATAGCTCCCTGCGCTGAACTGATTCTCACTCAGGTTGAGATCGTCGGCGACACTCTGTTGCAGCTTGCTGTGCAGCGATGCCAGATGGGCGTCAGCCAGGCAGTAGCTGCGGAAGTGGAAAATGGTGTTGACCGTCTCGGCCGGGACGACGTGGTTGAACGGGAACAGGTGATGGGAGAGGTAGAGGAGCACCGGCAGGATGTCGTCCTCGGTGCGCGTCACGATCCGGAAGCGGAGCTTGTCGTAGATGGCAGAGGCGTGGGCCTCGCGTTTGCTCAACAGCTTGGTGTAGACCGAGTCGCGTCGCTTGCGCCCACCGACGAACTCGGTGATCGGAAGCCCGTCGGCGAGCATGTGACCCACCAGGCGGTAGACTCGTTCCTCCACCAGTCGGAACAGCTCTTGGTCACTCATGGCGAGTGAGTAGAGAAGCTCGCGGGCCTCGACGTGATGGATGATGTGCATCGCCTTGAGGATGGCGCAGGCACAAAGCTGTCGGTGGCCCTTCCCTGAAGCGACGCGTAGCAGCTCGAGGACGCTCGCTCGCTCGAGCGGACGGGGGA
Source organism: Myxococcales bacterium (assembly GCA_030590865.1). Classification (GTDB taxonomy): domain Bacteria; phylum Myxococcota_A; class Polyangia; order Polyangiales; family Polyangiaceae; genus JAPYTK01. The sequence continues at coordinate 2,581 of JAUVCD010000020.1, forward strand.
TCGGGAAGTCGAATTGCCGCCGGAGGTAGTCGATGGCGGCGGCCTTGATCTGTTCGATCCGTTCTTGGTCGATATCTCGCTCGGCGTCGTAGCCTTGAGAGGTCAGAAAGCCCGCCGCCTCCGCCTCATTCTGGAAGTGCAGCCGCCGCCAGTCGATGACCGAGCCGCCGCGCAGAATCAGCCAGACGCTCTCGAGATCCGTCAGCGAGAAATCGCCGAGGCTTTTGAGCGGGCCCATCTGGCGTTCGGCCATTCAGGATGGTGAGGTGGCAACCAAGGAGCTGCGCGCAGAGGTGGGGACCTGGGGCTACGGGTCGGTGTTGGGACCTGGGAGCGAGCGAGACGTGCCCATGGTGAGGGTGCCCAGGAAGATCCCGATGGTGAGTAGCACCACGACAGCATGGCCCAAGTGGGCGCCGCTATAGCCAACGGCGGCGAAGGGGGCCAAAGCTGCCAAAAACCACGGGGCGATCTTCATAGGCGGTCGATCCTCAATCTCGATTTGGCTCCTAGGGTGAGCCACGCAGTCTTGCCCCCCAGCGGACAGGTAGGTGAATGTAGGCAAAGATGCCACGTTCCCTGACGTCGGGCAAAGAACTAACCGCCTTGAAAGCGGTTCTCAAGTCATTTCGACACGCACATTTGAGGCCACCTTCGACTGGGAAAATGAACTCTCGAAATAGCTGTTTGGTATCCACGGCTAACCGAGGATCTCTGACACTAGATCGAGGAAGAACAATCGTGTCCTTCAAGACACGACGTGGCCCGCCTGCCACACATCGGCGCGCGTGCTTGCTGGACGAAGGTAGAAAGTGGCCATGTTTCAAGGGATTGGAATCACCACGAGAGCTACGTCGGGGGCGAAGCTGACCCGGCGCTCGGTCACAGCGACGCCATCGGACCGTTCGATTCGCAGCTGAAGTTGGTAGTCACCGTCGAGGACCCGCACGTGAGTGGTGATCTGGGCGCTTGCCGGTTGCTCATCGAAACGCAGCACTGTGCTGCGGATCCGTTCCTCACCAGCCAGCCAGGTCACGTCCAGGCGCCGCAAGCTCGCCGGATCGCTGACCTGCAGGCGAACCGGTCGCTCCGTTGGGAGCTTATTGATGACCGGAACCAGCATCACCAGCGCTCCGGCCAGCAGTAGTGCTCCAAGCCAACGCGCGCGACCGGCACGCCTCGTGGGCACCGGCACGTTCGGGCGGTCGCTTGGCTCGTCATCGACCAAAGGGATCCCCGCTTCCGGTCTGGATGGGTTGGTCGTCGCCCCTCAGCCAGTGGTCAGTGCGCTGGTGGCGGCGTCACGCCAATCGATGGGGTGGGCACGGCCGCAGGCTTGCCGGTAGCGCCTACCATGCCACTGGGTCTGGCGCTGCCGGAGGCGGCACCGCGAGCGCTTGGGTCACCGCTCGCAGCTGCGCTGCTGGCGGCTCGAGTGGTCTCAGACGTTCCAGAGGTCGTCACAGTGCTCGTCACAGCAGTCGCCACTGCGGTCGCCTGAGCTGGGCCCTGGTCGTGGTCCTTGGCGGTCCACGGGCGCACGTCATCGCCCGCGGCGTCGCAACTGGCGAGCGTTAGCAGGGCGATCAGGCCCATGGTGCTGGGTAGCACAGCGCTCGCCAGCGACGCGACGCCGGCGCAAACCTTGAGAACCGGGTGCGAATCGGGCCTACTGGCAGGGATCGCCTGCGATCTGGCCGCCGCCGTCAACCGGCAAGCCGCCGATGGGCTTGTCTTTGATCTCGGCGTTGACGAACACGACGCGGCGGTTAGTCGCCTTGTCCTCATCGTTCTTCTCGGGATTGACGAGCAGCCGGTCCTCTCCGAAGCCAACGGGGACGAGGCGCTTGCACTCGTTGCCCTTGGCGACCAACCACTGGGACACTGCCATGGCGCGAGCCTTGGACAGCGTGGTGTTCTCCGGCGCATTGCCGTCGCCGTCGGTATGCCCCTCAATGCGGAGCTTGGTGATCTCTGGCTTGGCCTTCAGATACTTGTCGACGATGTCGAGGACCGCATCGCTCTCCGGTAGCAGCACGGCTTTGCCCGTCTCGAAGAGCACCGGCCCGGGCAGCTCGACCTCGCCCTTTTCGTTCGTCTTGAAGTTCAACTTCTTGAGCTTCGGCTTCGGCTTCGGCGCCGGCGCCGGCTCCGCCGTCGGGGGCGGGGGCGGAGGCGGGGGCTCTTCACCACCGCCAGCCTTGACGGAGACCTTACAGGCGGTCAGTGCGAAGGTGGCAAGGGCCACGGCACAAGCAGTGCGAGCTAGGTTCAAACGCATTGAGGTAGTTCTCCTGGTTGTTGCACGATCGTGCGGAAGGAAGGCTGTGGGCCTGTCTAGGCGAACCTGGCAGGCGCCGACCGCCGTTCGACGGAGCATTGCCCCTCCCGATTCACAGGGACGGGTCATACCCCGTTGTGCAGACAAACGGAACCAGGAAAAGGACCTTGCGTCGGTAACTTGCGCCCCTTCCACCGAGGTGCAGAGAGCACAAAAACGACGCCGCCGTGGGTTGCGGATAAGCATCCCACGGCGGGTGTTCGGAGACCGAAGTCTCGCTAGGGCAGAGCGTCGGACCAGCAGAGCGTCGGCTCAACCACCGGAGCCGCCAGCACCGCCGGAGCCGCCAGCACCGCCAGCGCCGCCAGCGCCGCCAGCGCCACCGGTGCTGCCACCGGTACCGCTGCTGCTGCCACCGGAGCCGCCGCCACCCTGGGCGCAGGGATCACCCTGCGGCGGAGAAGGATCGGCCACTGGGGACGGCCAAGCAATGGGCTTGACCGAGAAGCCGAGCCCGATCGAGATGGCATTGCAGGTCTCGCTCGGATTCTGGCACGAGCCGGCGATGGACGAGTCGCAAGTCGACAAGATGTCAGCACCTTGGCGCAGGCTGTCGGCCAGGCTGTCGAAGGTGGTGCCCTCGCACAAAGCCTCGCTGAACGAGCCGGCGATGGACCGCAGCGATTCGATCATCGGCTCGACCTCGATGACGCCAGCGATGGTGCCGTTGGTGGCGCCATTGGCGCGAGTCGGGTCGAGATCCATGGTGACGATGGCGTTGGTGATGACCAGCGTCAGGTTGAAGCCCTGGATGCTGAGCGACAGGTCCAGATCGTCCGGCGTGCCGGAAACCCAGGTGTTGTTGTTTACGTAGGAGGTTGGGAACTGCACCTGGGACGAGTCCAGGTTCGGGGGGGAGTCCAGCAGCTCAGGTGCGACCGGCCACTCATCGTTGCCATCCCAATTGGGCATCGCATCTTCACCCGCGCCATCGACGAGCTGAACGCCGGCGTAGAGGAAGCCAGGAATGTCGACGTAGCTAGCGCCGTCACCCAGGTTGTCCATCCGAATGATGAGGGTGAACGACCCCTCGGCGATGTTCTCGTTGACCTGGGCGGTCGCATCGGCGGCAAAGCTGGTGATGAGGCTCATCAACACCTTCCCGAAGACGTTGTCGATCCCGTTGGTGCCGTCAGGATAAACGAGGGCTTTGGAGCCACCAGTGAAGGGCTGGCACAGGTCGTCCGATTCTTTCGTGGAGATCTTGCCGTCCAGGTTGTAGCCGTAGTCTTTCCAGGCGGTTGCGCTACCAATCTCGTTGCGATCGGTGTCACCGAGGAACAGCTTGTCGACGGCGAACACCCAGCCAGGCCCATCGCCAGTCGGGGCACCATCAGGACGAGCGGGCCAGACCTTGCCGGTTTGGTCCGCGACGACCTCGGTTTCGTCGCTCCCGCAGCCGAATAGGTAGCTGCCGAGCAACGTGATCAGGGACACTCCCGTGCAGATTGCAGTCGTGCGAAGCATCAGATGCCTTTCCTTTAGTGTTGTCTGGGTGCTCGCGGCGGCTGGGTCGACAGGGCGTCGCTGCTGCCGGGCGGCATGAAAGAATATAGGGGCGACCAGTGTCGGCCCTGCGCGGACCTGGGCCAACTCTAGTTAAATACGGAAAGCGCTCGCTTCGTGCAAGCGTTTGCTGGTCCCATTCTCGGGATTTCGATGGCCGGAACAACACCCAAAGCCCGCTTCTACCATGCCACCACTAGACAACGATGACCGGGACAGCTACGTCCGGTCCGTGGCGGAGTTCGTCCACCTCCACGTGCACACCGAGTACTCGTTGCTCGATGGCGCGATCCGCTGTCGTGCTCTGGCAGGCCACGCCAAAAAGCTCGGGATGACGGCTGTGGCGATGACCGATCATGGCAACATGTTCGGCGCCATCACCCACCACAAGGCGTGTGAGGCCGCTGAGGTTCAGCCTATTCTCGGCTGCGAGATCAACGTGCTCCGGGAGGGGCGAAGCGGTGACGCACCTGCAGCGGCCACCGCCCACGCCCGGGGCGACGAGGGCTTGCTGGACCATCTGGTGTTGCTCGCCGAAAACGCCCAGGGCTATCGGAATCTGCTCAAGATCGTCTCTGCCGGGCACCTGCAGCCGGTGTCCAGTGCAGGGCCGAGCGTGCGGCTGGAGACCGTCGCAACAGCCAGCGAGGGCTTGATCGCCCTGACCGGCTGCATGGGCGGCGTGGTGGCTCAACAAGTGCTGGAGTACGGCGAGAGCCGGGGGCGTGAGACGCTCGAACGGTTGCGCACCGCCGTCCCAGAGGGGGCGCTCTACGTCGAGCTACAAGACCACGGCCTGCCCGAGCAGCCAGTGCTCAACGGGTTGCTCGCCAACCTGGCCGAGGAGCTCAGTTTGCCCTTGGTGGCCACCAATGATTGCCACTTCGTCGACAAGTCCGATGGCGAGGCGCAGCTCTATTTGACCTGTATCGCCAACGGGCGAGCCTACGCCGACGTCAGCGAGGGCCATCACGGCAGCTACGAGATGTACCTGAAATCGCCGGCCCAGATGGCCCAGCTGTTCCAGGACAGGCCGGCGGCCTTGAGCAATACCCTCGAGGTCGCCGAGCGCTGCTCGGCCCTGAAGCTCGAGCTCGGCAAGCCGATGTTACCGAGCTTCGAGGTCCCGGCGGGCCATGACGCTGCCTCTTACTTGCGCCAGGTGACCCAGGAGGGGCTCGAGAAGCGGTTCACCCAGATTCGCGGGGCGGGCCGGGCGGTGGACGAAGCGATCTATCGTCCCCGGCTGGAGGAGGAGCTGGGGATCATCACGGCGATGGATTTCCCAGGCTATTTCCTGATCGTCTGGGACTTCATTCGTCACGCTCGGAAGTGTGGCATCCCGGTCGGGCCAGGACGTGGATCAGGGGCAGGCTCGTTGGTGGCCTATGCGCTGCGCATCACCGATCTCGACCCGTTGGAGCACCAGCTGCTGTTCGAGCGGTTCCTGAACCCCGAGCGGGTGAGCATGCCGGACTTCGACATCGATTTCTGCATGGATCGGCGGGACGAGGTCATCGCCTACGTCGCCGAGCGCTATGGGGTGGACTCGGTGGGCCAGATCGCCACCTTCCACGAGCTCAAGGCGCGGAGCGTGATCAAGGACGTGGCCCGAGCGATGGCTTTGCCGGCCCCGGAGGCCCAACGGATTGCCAACCTGATCCCCCAGAAAGCCCCGGGCCAGATGTACACCATCAGCGAGGCCCTCGATGTAGAGCCCAAGCTGAAAGCGGCCATCGACGCCGATCCCACGATTCGGGAGTTGATTGCCCAAGCCCAGCGGCTCGAAGGACTGACCCGCCACGCCGGCATGCACGCCGCGGGCGTCGTCATCAGCGGGGGGCCGCTGTGGGACCACGTGCCCTGCTTCAAGACCGGCGACCAGGTGGTCACCCAGTTTGCCAAAGACGAAGTGGAGGCAGCAGGGCTGGTGAAGTTCGACTTCCTGGGCCTCAAGACGCTCACCGTCATCGACATCGCTCAGCGACTGATTCGTGACCGTCCCGACCGGCCTGCCACCGATCCAGGGGAGGGCGGGGAGCCGCCGGCACCCCAGTTCGACATCGAGAAGGTGCCGCTAGACGACCCCAAGACGTACAGACTCCTGCAATCCGGTGAGACGACCGGCGTGTTTCAGCTCGAGTCGAGCGGCATGCAGCAGCTGTTCAAGGACCTGCGCCCGACCATCTTCGACGACGTCGTGGCCGCAGTGGCGCTCTATCGACCAGGGCCGCTCGGCACTGGGATGGTGACCGATTTCATCGCCTGCAAGCACGGCCGCAAAGCGATCACCAAGATGCACGATCTGGTCGACGAGGTCCTGGAGCCAACCTACGGCGTCATCGTCTATCAGGAACAGGTCATGCAGATCGCTCAGCGCCTGGCGGGCTACACGCTCGGTGGCGCCGATGTGCTGCGGCGCGCCATGGGCAAGAAGAAGGTCGAGGAGATGGCCAAGCAGAAGAACATCTTCGTCGACGGGGCTTTGAGCAACGGCGTGGCGCGGGAGGATGCCGAGCACATCTTCGGCCTGCTCGAGTTCTTCGCCGGCTACGGCTTCAATCGCAGTCACTCGGCGGCCTATGCGATGCTCACCTACCAAACGGCTTACCTGAAGGCCCATTACCCGGTCGAGTTCCTCTGTGCCCTGTTGACCGCTGACCGCGACAAGACCGACAAAGTGGTGCGTATCATCGCCGAGGGACGGGCCTGGGGGGTCGAGATCCTGCCGCCTGCGGTCAACGAGTCGAAGGTTAACTTCACGGTGGTCTACGGCCCTGAAGGGGGTGAGAAGGGGAAGCCGCAGGCCAGTCAGCGGCGAGGCTCGCGGATGTTCAACGATCCTCGAGAGCCCAAGATCCGCTTCGGTCTCGGCGCCGTCCGTGGGGTGGGGGACAGCGCCCTCGAGGCACTGCTCGAAGCACGAGAGCAGGGGCTTTTCGAGGACCTCTTCGATCTGGGCCAGCGGGTAGACGTCCGTCGGCTCAACCGGGGCGTGCTCGAGGCGCTGGTGCAATGCGGCGCCTTCGATGCCACCCTCGAGTCTCGCGGGGTGACCCGATCGCGGGCCTTCGCCTCCATCGACCGGGTGCTCGAGCGCGGCCGGAGCGCGAGCCGCGACCGCGAGTGTGGCCAGACCAACCTTTTTGGACTGCTCACCCCCGAGACAGACGAGCAGACGCTCGGGGCGGACTACGTCGAACACGAGCCCTGGGATTTCGGCGAGACCCTCAGGCGGGAGAAGCAGGCGCTTGGCTTCTTCGTCTCCGGCCATCCGCTGGATCGTTACGGCATGGATCTGCGCCGCTTCGACGTCACTGAGGCGCGCGAGCTCAGCGCTCTCGATCCCTGGTCGCGGGTGCGGGTGGCCGGCACCGTCGAGGGCTATCGAGAACGAGTGTTTCGCACCGGCGGCAAGGTGGCCTTCTTCGTTCTCGAGGATCTGACGGGTGGTGTGGAGGTCAAGGCGCGAGAGCGGCAACTAGCCCAATGTGGCGAGCTGCTGGGCAGCGGTGAGCCCGTGCTGGTGTCGGGGAAGCTCCAGTTTCCAATGAACGACGACGGCGATGATAGCGGCGACACAGCAACCCGTGAGCCCACCATCCTGCTCGACGAGGCCATCTTGCTCAGCGAAGCGATTCGCGCCGAGGCGCGCAGGGTCGCCATCCGACTGTCCAGCGCCCGCACCAACCGTGGACAGCTCGAGAAGCTCGACCAGGTCCTGCGGAGCTCTCGCGGGGCCTGCCCGGTCCAGCTCATCATCGAAACCGAAGATGGTGCCGAGGCAGTCTTGGCCTTGCGTGCCGATCTGCGAGTCGACCCCAATGAAGCTCTGTTGGCCAGCCTGGAACGGCTGTTCGGTGCCAACGTGACTGAGCTTCGCTGAAGGGGCCCACCTGCCGTTAGTTCGTGTCCGTCCCCGGTCATTGCTATACATGGGGGCCCATGGACGAGCATCAGGAGGAGCTCGTGCGGATCGACACTACCGGCACCGCACACCCGGTCGGGCGGACCGCGAGTCGAGAGATGCGGCAGCGCAAAGGCTCCTTGCGGCTGCTTCCGTCTCCTCCGCAGACGCTGGTGATGCGGGTGACAGAGCCCGCGACCGATGGCGACCTATTCTGGTTGTCTGGTGAGATCAGCAAGCCTGGCGTGATCTGGGATCTGATTGGCGTGGCCGGTCAGGGAAAATGGGATGGCGAGCTGGTCGTCCACGACCCGAGCTGCCGGCGATCCCTGTTCTTCGAGCGTGGGGCCTTGGTTGGGGCAAGCTCTGGGGCCGAGCGGGAGCGGCTTGGTGAGGTGCTGTACCAATATGGGGCACTGAGCGAGCGTCAGGTGACGGCGGTGGCCAGTGCGGTCACTGGCGAAACACGCTTCGGCGAGGCGGCGGTGGGCCTTGGCTATCTCAGCCGTGAAAAGCTCTTCGAGTTGATTGGCAGACAGGTCGAAGAGATCGCCTACGCCACCATGCTCGTGAGTGAGGGGACCTTCTATTTCGTCGATCACGTCGACGAAGCTCGACTGGCCTATCGGTTGAATCTGAACGTGGCCTCTGTGCTGATGGAGGGCGTGCGGCGAATGGACGAGCTGGAGCTGTTCCGGGCGCGCGTTCCTTCGGCCCTGCACGTGCCCGAACCGGTCCCTGGGGCAGCCCTTCCTGAGGACCACGAGCACTGGGCGGTGTTCGAGGTCATCGACGGAACGCTCACGGTCGATGACATCGGTCGCTTCCTCGGTACCGGTCAGTTCGAGACGACTCGGGCCATCTTCCAGTTGCTTCAGTCTGGGGCGATCGTGCTCAGGCCACCCCGTCCCACCGGGGCGCAGGCCATCGTTGCTCTATTCAACCAGGCGATTTCCCTCATCTTGAACAAGGTCGATGAGGTCGGGGGGGGACAGGAAGTGCGGGGCCAGCTCGCCTCATTTGCTACCGCCAGTGGCGTCTACGACCAGCTGTTCCGGGACGCCGGTCCGGCACTGAACGGAACGCTGGACGGCGACAAGATCGCCGAGACCATCGATTTGCTTGTCGGAGGCGGCAATTCGGTAGCCATGCTGGGCCAGTGGCTGTTCGAATATGCCTCCTTCGCCATGTTCATCGCCGAGCCGCTGTTGCGGTTACGCCCTGGGACCGCTGGCGGCTCAGCAGCCGGCCCGCAGAGCGCTGCAGTCTCGCGCACCGTCGCCGAGCTCCTCGCCCCCCTCGCGCCAGATTCCTGACCCCAGTCCCCAGTTCCTAGTGCCTGGTTCTAACGGGTCTCTCCCCGGCGAATCTCATAGGTGCGGATCTTCTTGTGCAGATTGGTCCGCTCGACGCCCAAGGCGACCGCTGTACGTGAGACGTTCCACTCGTGCTCGACCAGGGTGTCGATGATGTGGCGACGTTCGGCCTGCTCTCGAAACTCGCGCAGGGTAGGGCGCTTGCCCGATCCACCTTGGCTGGCCGCCCCTGGCCCGGCGGTCGCGGCGTGGGCAGGCTCCTCGAAGGGATCGATGTGCGGATCCTCAGGCAGATCCGCGATGGTGATCTCCTCCCCAGACAGAATCACGGCTCGTTCGATGACGTTCTTGAGCTCCCGTACGTTGCCCGGCCATTTGCGCCGCTGGAGGGCAGCGCAGACCTCGACGCTGATGGGCTTGGGCTTGAAGCCGTTGTCCCCGCAGAAGGCCTGCATGAAGGCTTCCGCCAAGAGGGGGATATCATCGGTACGCTCGTCGAGCACCGGCACGTGGATGGGGAAGACGTTGAGCCGGAAGAACAGATCCTCACGGAAGCTGCCCCCAGCGACCTCTCGCTCCAGGTCTTTGTTGCTCGCCGCGAGCACCCGAACGTCGACGTGGAAGGTGTGCTCCGACCCGACTCGGTTCACTTCGCCAGACTGCAGTACCCGCAGCACTTTGGCCTGAGCCGCCAGATCCATGTCCCCAATTTCGTCGAGGAAGAGCGTCGCGCCGTGGGCTTGCTCGAACAGACCGCGCTTGCTCTTGTCCGCCCCTGTGAAAGCCCCCTTTTCGTGTCCAAACAGCTGGCTCTCGATGAGCTCCCTTGGAAAGGCGGCGCAATTGACCTTGACGAAGGGCTTGCCCGCCCGCGTGCTGAGCCGGTGGATGGCGCGGCTGACCAGCTCTTTGCCCGTGCCACTCGGTCCCATGATGAGGACGTTGGCCTTGGTGGGCGCGACCCGCTCGACGTTGCTGTAGAGCTGTCGCATGAGGGGCGTGTTGCCAATCATCTCCTGGTGGGTGTCGAGCTGAGCGCTGAGCGAGGCCAGCTGTCGCATCAGTCCAGCGTTCTCGAGGGCCTTGCCCACACTCAATAGAACACGCTCCCGATTGAGCGGTTTCTCGAAGAAATCCACGGCCCCGAGCTTGATGGCCTGGGCTGCCTCTTCGCTGCTGGCGTGGCCGCTGATCACGATCACCGGGATGTGGCGATAGAGGCCGTCTTGCTTCAGCCGCTCGAGCCATTGCAGACCGCTCATTTTGGGAAGCATCAGGTCCAGAACGACCAGATCGACTGGGCTCGCCGACCGGGCCAGGGTCTCGGCAGCGCGCTCAGCGGTGCCCGCTTCGGCCATCTGGTAGCCCTCGCTCTCCAGAATCAGACCCAGCGCTCGGCGGATGTTGCGCTCGTCGTCTACGACCATGACGGTGCGCGGCGGCGAACTGTCCGGCCGCGGCGTGTAGGACGGGTCGCTCATCTCTTAGCTTCTACCACGACGGTCAGCGCGTTGCTGATTGACGGCCACTCGCGCTATAAGCCGCCCATGACCTGGCCGGTACCGGCGCCACGAGCGCTCAGCCCATGGCTCGTCCCGCTGCTCTGCGCAGGCCTGGTGATGGCGACAGGCGCTTGCGATTTCGAGCCCGCCAAATCCAACGCCAGCCTCACCTACACTGAAGATGCCTTCAAAGCCTACCGCGAGGCGATGGCGGCCTATGACAACAAGGACTGGGAAGACGCCCGAGCGCTCTTCAAGGAAGTGAAGCGCCTATTCAGCTACAGCCGCTACGCCCGGCTGGCCGAGCTACGCTTGGCGGACGTCGACTTCGAGCAAGGCAAGTACAGCGATGCCATCGGCAACTACCGTGGCTTCGTCAAAGGCCACCGCGGCGATGCCAACGTCGAGTACGCCAAGTACCGCATCTCCAAGGCTCTCTTTCTAGACATCAGCGATACGATGCTGCTGCCTCCGGCCGAGGAAAGGGATCAGGCCAACGCTCGGGATGCCCACCGAGAGCTCAAGGCCTTCGTGCGCCGTTTTCCGCGGAGCCGCCACCGAGCCGACGCGCGCTACATGCTCGAGGTCGTCACCCAGCGGCTAGTGCGCCACGAGCTCTACGTGGCTCGCTACTATCTTCGGAAGGACAACTTCGACGCCGCAGTCGCCCGAGTCGACTATGCGCTCGACAACTTCCCAGGCTCTGGGCTCGATGCCGAAGCCCTGGTGCTCAAGGGGGAGACGCTGCTCAAAATGAAGAAGCCTGGCGAGGCACGTCAGGTGTTCTTGACCGTCATCCGCGACTTTGGCGGACCTTTTGGGCATGTGGCCAAGCGCTTCCTCGACCAGATGCCAGCGGCGGGCAAGCCGGTCCCGCCGGCGGTGGAGCCCAAGGACGCGGGCTAGCTCTCGCCGCCACCCGGTCGGTCGGCCCCCGGTCGGTCGGCCCCCGGGCGGTCCTCACCAGGTTGACGAAACCGCGCAGCGGCGCAACAGTGGTCCGACTTGCCATGTTAGACGGAAAAGTTCCGATGACGCCCCCAGGGCAGAAGCAACTTCGCGACGAGCTGGAGAAGCTCAGAGAAGTTGATGCGCCCCAGGCGGTGAAGGACATTGCGACTGCACGGGATCACGGCGACCTGTCCGAGAACGCCGAGTATCACGCCGCCAAAGAACGGCAGGGCATGGTGCACGCTCGGATGAAGTACCTGGAGGACGTGCTGTCCCGTGCCGAGGTCATCGACCCGGCGACACTCAGCGGCGACCGAGTCCAGTTCGGCGCCAAGGTGTGTTTGCTCAAGCTCGACACGGACGATGAAGTCACCTACCGAATCGTCGGCCCCGAGGAGAGCGATCTCGAGGCGGGCCAGATTTCCGTTGCGTCGCCACTGGCACGAGGCATCTTGGGTCATCAGGTGGGTGACGAGGTGACCATCAAGCTCCCGTCGGGCACTCGGGTCTACGAGATCCAGGAAGTCACGTTCGGCTGACCCGCAAGGGGCGGCCTCAGGACGACGTCGTGGCCGAAGATGCGCTCCGGCCGAGGGCAGTCTTGCTGCGCTACGCGGATGCCGTCTTGTGCGGCGCCGCCCTGATTCTGGCCGAGTGCCTAGCCGTAGGACTGTTGGCCCGACAACAGTTGGCAGGGGGGCATGAGCTCGCCTTCGCCGTCCTCTGGCTGGTGCCCCTGGGCGTGGCAGCAGCATCGGTTGCAGCGTTTGGCGGCGCGTTGCTGGTGCTGGGGATTGCGCGGTCCACGACCCGCCACGGACGGGCGCTAAGCGCGGGGCTCGCCTTGGTGCTGGCAGGCGCCACGGCGATGGGCGTGTCGGGAGGCCGGCAGCTGAGCGGTGGCCGACGACCGCTGTTCGTGGCCGCGGTGGTGGTCGCGGCCGTGGCGGTCGCCTGGTGGGGTGGCCCGCTGGCGAAACGAGCGCTGATGGCGCTCCGCGCTCGTGGTGCCGGCTGGGTGATCGCCATCGTCGTGGGCGTCGTGGCGCTCGCCGAGTTGGCCAACAGTATGATCTTGCCCCGTCTCTATCCGGCCTTTCACCAAGGCCTAGCCGTGCTCACCTTGTGGCTAGCCGCGCTGGCCAGCCTGGCTTGGGCCTCGCCGGGCAGCCAGACCAGCTTGGGATGGCAAAAGGTGCGTCTGGGGGCGGGTCTGGGTCTGCTAGCGCTCGGCATCGCGGCGTCGGTCGGGGTGCCGGCCCAGCTGCGCTTCTACGACAACATTCGCCTGATTTACCTCGATCGTGCGCCGCTCCTGTCCCACGTCTTGCGTCTTGGTGCGGTCATCGCGCCCCCGCCGCCGCTCGACGATGGCGGGGGCATCGAGCCGCAACGCGCAGGCGGCCGGACCATCGATTGGCGTGGCCGTGACGTGGTACTGATCTCCATCGACGCCCTCCGGGCCGACCACCTCGGGGCCTACGGATATGGGCGAAAGACCACGCCTGAAATCGACGCCCTCGCTCGACAGGGCGCCGTTTTCGAGGCGGCCTACACGCCTACGCCCCACACCTCCTACGCCATTTGCTCGATGATGACGGGCAAATACATGCGGCCGCTGATGCGCCAGGGCATGGCCACCGATTCTCAGACTCTCGCCGAGGCCCTGCGGCGCTACGGCTACCGCACTGCGGCATTCTACCCACCGGCAGCCTTCTTCATCGACCGTGAGCTGTTCACCCGCTTCGAGCAGGATGGTCTCGGCTTCGAGTACCGCAAGGTTCAGTTCACGCCAGCAGCAGAGATGGGCGCCTTGGTCCGCGACTACCTGGCGAAACAATCTACGGCACAACGGCACTTTCTGTGGGTCCATCTGTTCGAACCCCACGAGCCCTATCAAGCCCATCAGGCCCATGACTTCGGGGACCGCAACATCGATCGCTACGACTCGGAGATAGCCGCGGCCGACGCCGCCATCGGTCCCCTCGTTCGAGAGCTGCGCGCCGCACGGCCCGATGCTGTAGTGATCCTTACAGCCGATCACGGTGAAGAGTTCGGTGATCACGGCGGCCGCTACCACGGCACCACGGTCTACGACGAGCAGGTCAGAGTGCCGCTGATCGTCCATGCGCCGGGCCTGGTTCAACCCCGGCGAATCGCCGAGCCCGTGAGCCTCGTCGACATCTTCCCGACCATCCTCACAGCCCTTGATATTCCGGTGTCTCCTCGGGTGCGCGGCCGCGATCTGGGCCCGCTACTGCTAGGCGCCCCGGAGGGCGATGGCTTCGCCTTTTCCGAGACGAACGAGCAAACACTGCTTGCCCGCAGGCAGCTGCGGTTGATCTGTGCTCGCCGGATCGGTGCCTGTCGGCTCCATGATGTGTCGACCGATCGACGGCAGCTCCATGATGTGTCGTCCGATCACGCCCCTGTCTTGGCAGACATGAAACGGGCCCTGGGGCGCTTCCAAGCGTCTCTTGGGCGCTTCGAGACCAGTGGCAAAGGGCGCCCATGGCCCCGGGCCCTTCGTCGCGGACTGGGCGGCGATGCCGCAGCGGTACTGGACGTGGCGGCGCTGCTCGACGACGCAGACGTCGCGGTACGACGCAAGGCAGCTGAGGTGCTTTTCGAGTTGCGTCAGAAGCAAGCGGGAGCCCACCTCCGTCGGGCGCTCCGGAGCGACGAGGACGAGACGGTGCGGCGGTGGTCTGCGCTTGCCTTGACGCGCCTGGGGCAGGGGGCACCGCTAGTGTTCGATCTGGTCGAGAGTCGGGAACGGGACTGGCGACGTTTGGCGGCGCTCGCCCTGGCCGAGGCAGGCGACGGGCGTGGTGAAAAGATCCTGCTCACCTGGTGGCGTCGTGCCTATCCGCAGCGGCCTGCTGACCGCGTCGAGACGATGGCCTTCGAGCGAGCCAAAGAGGTGATTCTGGCCCTGGTGCGCATCAAGAGCGAAGCGGCGGTTGGCCCGCTGAGCTGGGCGCTGACCGATGTGAGGCTTCGGGTCCCCGTGGCTCGAGCGCTAGCCCTCCTGGGCCACGAAGCGGCTCGTCCGGCGCTGGCCCGCGCACTAGCCCGTGAGCGGTACCACGACGCGCGGGTGGCCTTGGCCCGAGCACTGGTAAAGCTGGATGGCGGCGGTGAGCTGCGGGCCCCGCTCATTCGCTTTCTCGGTGTGCCAGACCCGCTACCTGACGGGCTCGATGTGGCCCTGCAGGCGGACGTGCTGCGTTTCGTCGGTGGTCCTCGTCAGCGCGAGCTTCGTCGCTTGCGCGCCTACGCCACCACCGGAGTGACCGTGGGGCTGGTCGTGCCCCCAGGGGGCAACGGAAAGGGACTGCGGGTGATCGTTCGGGCGCGGTCGACGGACGGCGAGAAAGGGCAGGTTCGGGCCGGGGTGCAACCTGGACCGGCACTCAGCGAAAAGGATCGCATCCAGCCGGTGCCGCGGCAGCTTCCGCGGTTGGACCCAGCCTTCGGAGTGGCCCTCGAGGTGGGGCCGGGAGAGGGGTTCGTCGAGCTCTACGCCACCCTGCCGCCCGCCGTCGCTGCGCGGATCGACCCAGGTGACCATGCCAACCTCGTGGTCTACGCGACCCAGAACGTCGAGCTTGCGGCCGCCGTGGTGGTACCCCTGGCCGACGAGATCCCAGCGCCAGCTCCCGAGCCCTGGGCGCCGACCGAGGCGGCCCAACACCCGTCGGATTGACTGCGCGGCGAGAGATACTACAGTCCGCGACGTGGCAGACGACGATAAGCGACAGGACGCCGAAGACGAGCTCGACGACGAGCTCGACGAAGAGCTCGAGGACGAAGCCGAGGACGAAGCCGAGGACGAAGCCGAGGACGAAGCCGAGGACGACGACTTCGAGGGCGACGACGAGGCCGACGACGATGACTTCGAGGCCGACGACGGCGATGACGATGGCGATGACATCGTCGACGCCGTGTATGACGGCGATGACGACGACGACGGACGCTCCGCCTCGGTTGCGAAAGCTCTGGGAGTAGGGGAGGACGGCGAGGACGAAGCCGAAGAGGATCAGAAGGCGCCGGTCAACCGCGCCCAGCGCCGACGGCAGCGGGCCTTGCGGCGCCGGGGAGGGCAGCGCCACGCTCGTCAGGCGGGGGATGGGGACGAGGCCGACGAGGCGGATGAGCCACCAGCCAAAGATCGCAACGCCCGTCGGCGGGCCGCGCTTCTGCGGCGACGCCGGGCGGCGGCGGAGGAGGCTGACGACGAGCAAGCGCCGGACAAGCTGCTGCCGTCCGAGATGGTCGACGACGCACTTGCCCGCAGCGGCGCGGCAACGGTCAAGATGCTCAAGCGCCACTGGAGCACCATCCAGTGGGTGCTAGTGGTCATCGTGGTGGGGGCCGGTGGCTCCCTCTTTTACAGTCACTACAGCAAGACCGCTGCCTCAGACGCTGCTCATGGGCTGGCCGCCGCGGTGGAAGCCGAGGAAGCCACCGTCATTCCCGAGGACGTGGACGAACGCACCGAAGAGCAGAAGAAGTTCGACGTGCGGGACGTCTATGGGACGGTCAAGGAGCGTGAGGAAGCGGTCCTGAAGGGTTACCGCCAGGTCATCGCCGAGCATGGCGGCACCGGGGCGTCGATCTTGGCAAAACTGGGCGAGGGCGGCGTAATGCTCGATCGTCGGGAGTGGGACCAGGCCATCGCAGCCTATGACGAGGTGTTGGGCTCCAAGCTCGCACCCGCAGATCCGGACGTGCAGGCGCGGGCCCTGGAAGGCAAGGGCTTCGCCATGGAGGGCAAGGGCGATCTCGACGCCGCCCTGAAGACCTTCGAGAAGCTGGGCGCCGTAGCTGGCGACGGGTTCCCGATTCTGGCTCAGTACCATCAAGCCCGTGTCCTGCTGGCCAAAAAACAGAAAGACCGAGCCAAAGAGCTGCTTGTCGAGGCTCGGACTAAGCTTGAAAAGGCCACTCTGGACGTATTGCAGAAGCCGAAGCTCACGCCCTTGGGCCTGGCCAGCGTCAGCCCCTACCGTTGGCTTCAAGATGCAGTAGACGAAGAGCTCCGTGCCATCGATCCCTCGGCCGTTCCCCCGGCCAAGCCGAGCTTCCCAGGAGGTGGCAAGCTGACGCCCGAGCAGATCAAACAATTGCTCCAACAGCAGGGTGCTCAGCCGGGGATACCAGGACGATGACAGCGCCCACCAGGTGGCTCGTCGGACTCGGGGCCTTACTAGCAACGCTCAGCGGCTGTGAGGGGATCACCAGTGTGGCCAATCCCGAAGTGCCGCTCTGGGCGAATCACCCTGGCAGCGCCATGTCCGTCGTGGCGCGGCGGGAGCTCACCGCCAAGTTCCGCCAGAGCGGCGAGCCCTACGAGCGCGCTCGGCCCGCGATCGATCCGGTCCACCGGCGGATCTTCATCGGCTCGAGCGATCATGGCTTCTATGCCTTGAACGCCGTGGACCTATCTACGATTTGGCGCTTCGAGACCGCTGGCGCCGTCCAGAGTGAGCCGCTCTACGACCCACGGGACGACGCCGTCTACGTCGGGTCGAACGATGGGGCGCTCTACAAGTTGCGGGCAGCGGACGGGCATATGCTGTGGCGCTTTGCCAGTAACGCCGAGATCACCAGAGCCCCGTTGATGCATCGCGGCACGCTTTTTTGTGTCAACGCCAACGACACGCTCATTGCCATCGACCCGCAGACCGGAAAGCTCCGCTGGTACCGCCACCGACAGCCAGCAGCTGGGATGGAGATCTCGGGCTATGCAGGCCCCGCGGTGCTCGACGACTGGGTCTATACGGCGTTCTCCGATGGCGTCGTGATGGCCTATCGAGCCAGTGATGGAGCTGAGGCCTGGACCGCGCCGGTCGACCTGGCTGCTGATGCCGAACAGTCGCGCGGAGGCGAGGACCTGCGTTATCTCGACATCGACACGACACCGGTGATCGGCCAGGTCGGTGAGGGCCACATGCTCTTCGTCGCCAGTTACGAGGGTGGCATTTATGGTCTCGATGCCCAGAGCGGCGCGCGCCAATGGGTCAACGATGCGGCCACTGGCGTGACCGAACTCACCTTGTGGGAAGGCCCTGCCAAGCCCCGGGGTGGAGCAGCCACCGAGGGCGCCCAGCAAGCTGAGGCAGGCCGAGTGCATCGCGTTCTGATCGGCGCATCTGGGCTGACGGGTCTGTGGGGTCTGGATCCAGACAGTGGCGCCGAACTGTGGCGGCGGGATTTGCCTGCTGGGGGCGTGACCGCAGCCGAGCCCTGGGCCGGGGCACTACTGGTCGGTACCACCCGCTACGGGATCTTCTTGTTCCACCCCCTGGACGGTGGAGTGCTCGATGGGGTCCACAGCGGCGGCGCCTTTGCAGGCGCGCCGGCAGCCTACCAGCGGCGCGCCTACCTAATCTCGAATGAAGGTACGCTCTTCAGTCTCTTCATCCACCCGCCGACCAACGGCCACTAGCGTGCCGTAGCCACTAGCATGCAGGTGCCACTGGCGTGGCTGCCCGTCAGTTGCCGTCAGGCGGCGGAACCGGCGTGTCGTCGACGACCTCCGAGTGATCGGCGATGCACTGGTAGATCTGTGCCTGCAACTCGAGGCACACTTCCTGGCTAGCCTCAACCAGCTGCCAGTTGTTGTCTTGGCACTCGCTGCTGTCGATGGTGCAGTTGTAGTAGTCCTCCGCCGGACCGGAGCACTCGTAGGCCTCAGCGATATCCAGGACCTCTCCCTGAGTAATCAGGCATTCATCCGCCTGTCGCTCGTTGCAAACTTCGCATTCGCACCGGGCGTCGCAATAGTCCTCGGCGAGACCACCACAGCCTGAGACGAGCAGCGCCGCGGCGGGCACCACAAGAAGTTGTCTCATCGACCCCATTTTCAAGACAGTCTTCATCGGGTTCCTCGTGTCCTAGTCGGCGATGCAGCTGCTGAGATCCAGCTGCTCAGGTTCGCAGTCGTTGGTGGTGTAGACGGGATTGTCTGCGTCCGAGTCGCATTGCGCGCGCTCGTCCAGACACTCGGCCAACGAGTCGAAATAGTCCTCGCAGCCGTAGAGCGAGGCCTGGTCCGAGTCATACTCGAGATCGAGCTCGCAAGCCTCGATGTCGGCATCGTTGCCGCCTTCGCAGTCCATCTTGGCTTCGCAGTAGTCGCTGAAACTCTCACAGCCAGCGGTAGCAAAGGCGAGCATGCTCACGCACAAGCCCGCCAGGCACGTTGTCAGCCCTCGACGTTTCATGTCACCAGTTAAGCGAATCGGTGGCGATACGGCAAGCAACTCTCACCGTCGCTGGGGGCTCGGGCCAGCTGAGCTGGCCAGCCCGGGGGTCTGCCTGGGCCGGCGCCCGGGGTGACGAGTGCAGGCTCTGCTCGTGCTCTGATCCCAGACAAATTTCGCATAAGATATATTATGGTAACTTTTGGAGCATTCAGGCGGACCGGGGCAAATCCAGGCCTTGCGGCCGTCTAGCTCCTGGGGCTGGAAGACCTGTCCGTGTGTACAGGAGACTGCTTGCAATCCGGGGCTGTAGAGGGTACCCGAACCATGCCCTGTGACCATTAGGTACCGTTGTGTGTCCTAGGCGCAGGTTGTGCTCCGGGTACCGGACGGCACTGCACCGTCTGGCCACTCCGAGCGGCGTGCTGGTTCGTGAGCTTTTTTGTGGAGGTTCTTCGATGAGTCCATCGAGCATTTGGAACAGAGCGCGACTTTGTTTGCTGGCCGTTGCGTTGGTGGCCGGCGCCACCAGCTGCGCCCAAGAGCGTGAGCCCATCAATCGTGTGCAAGCCAATGCCCTGGCGAAGGCCTTCTTCGTGGGCCCGGACTTGTTGAGCCCAGATGACAATCCCGAGTTCTGGACTCAGGCGTCCATCATCGACGTGGGCTTCGGCACCCAAGGCTACCTGCTGCCATCCACGTTCACCCAGGAGCCCCATCGGATTAAGTGGGAGATCACTGAAGATTTGCTGCTCGGCCGGCTGCCCTACGAGCGGGTCGAAGGCACCGATGGCAAAGGCGTCGGCGGGATGGTGCCCGACGGCCAGGTGGTGGTCGCCTATCCGATCATTAAGCACTTCGATATCCGACGGGCCTACAACCCGAGCACGGGCGAAGAGCTCAACGTGATCGAGGAGAATGCCAGCGATCGGCCGTGGCACCAGCGAGAGTACTTCCGGGTCGACTGGTCGCAGAACCTCAATACCGATGCCTACGACTTCGACAGCCTGTCGCTGCTCGGT
Source organism: Myxococcales bacterium (assembly GCA_030590865.1). GTDB lineage: Bacteria > Myxococcota_A > Polyangia > Polyangiales > Polyangiaceae > JAPYTK01. The sequence continues at coordinate 22,337 of JAUVCD010000020.1, forward strand.
GTCTACAGTGGGCTTACCTACTCGCCCCTTACCTATTACGTCAGCGACCCGAACCACGAGCATGCGCCGTTCTTCAGCGTCAACGAGGGCTACTTCGACGTAACGAACAAGGCCTGGGTGACGCCGGGGCTGGTCGACCTGAGCCACCTGGGTTGGGGTATCGACGCCTTCCCCGCTTGCTTCCTCCCCAGGGACTTCTTCGGCGGCAGCGAGCCCACTGGAAACTGTAACCCCAACGAGATCACCATTCGGCAGGCTTTCCGGCAGGTGATCGACACCGACTACGAGCCCAAGGAGTGGGACGGCTTCCGGTTCCAGGCTTACGGCGGCTTCTACAAGGATCGCTGGGGCTACTCGCGCATGTACGGCATGAGCGACGACAAATGGCATCGCTTCCTGACCCGCTACAACATCTGGGAGCGCAGCCACTATTACGACGACCCGGCCAACATGACCGGTGCGGTCGAATGCTATACCCCCGAGACCTACCACGTGGGTGAAGATCCCCACGCCGATGACGTCAAGGACGGCACCGAGGACGCCTGCTGGACCGTGTCGGTGAAGCTGGCCGTCCAAGAGGGGCTCTGCGAGGTCGACGAGGACCCGGTCGAGTGCTTCTATAAGGCAAACATCGAATACGGTGGCTCGACCTGCGACACCTTCCGGCAGCGCTGCACCCTCCCCTACCGGATGCGAACGCCCAAGCCGCTAGCCTGGTACTTCACTGATCGAAGCAACCTGGAGTACTTCGAAGCGACCCAGTGGGCCACCCACGATCACGACGTCGGCATGCGGCACGCCATCATGGCAGCCCGATACGCCGAGTGCATGGCCACCGCTGACCGGTCCGACTCGCTAGAGGATCGCAAGGAAGCCTGCGTGGATGACTGGCCCGTTTACTTCGGCCAGATGGACGACCACCTGGACGCCATTCAGCTCGCCAAAGAGGTCGACGACTGCCGCCACGGGCTGACCTACGTCGGCGACAACGGTCAGGCCGACCATGGTGTGCTCAACAGCGACGAGCGCGAAGCCGCCTGTGTGGCCCTCGCCGCAACCGTGGCCGACAAGCGGGGCCTGGACGCCTGGGAGGACACCAGCCCCCATCGACGTGACGTCCTGGTGGCTCTCGCCGAGATGCCTGAGCAGCTCGTGCTGTGCCACAGCCCGGTGCAGGCCAACGATCCACCGATCTGCGCTCCTGCAGACGAGCGCCTGCCCGCAGGGGTGACCCAAGGGGACTGCCAGCTGGCGATGGACACCGCCGATTTCGACACGGTGGCCACCTGTCGCGCAGCGCGGACCGTCCGGATGGGCGACCTTCGACACCACAAGGTCAACATCTTCCAAGATCCTCAGTCGCCGTCGTTCTGGGGGATCTACAGTGACTGCGAAGACCCGCTCACCGGCGAGACCTTCGCGGCCTCGATCAACGTCTGGTCTCACGTCAACGACTTCTTCAGTCAGTCGGTCGTCGACAAGATCCGCTACATCAAGGGCGAGCTGACGACCGAGGACATCACCAACGGTACCTTCGTCCGTGATTGGGCCACCGCGAACGAAGCCGCCAGCGGTGGCGGCATGGGTCCCAGGCTCTCCCGCGAGCAGGTGGACCACCGGTTGGCCGGTGCGCTCGGTGTGACCGAGGAGAAGGTCCAGGAGTTCCGGGACTACAAGGGCCAGGACAAGCAGATGGATGCCCGGATCCGGCAGCTCAGCTCAGAGCTGAGCGGTGTGTCGGCGGCGGTCAACGCCCCGAGCCACATGTCGGCCATCTACGCATCTCGGCGCAACTTCATGGCCAACACGCCCATCGAGGCCGAGCTCACCGACCCAATGATGCAACAGCTCGGCGGCGTTGCCGGCCTGGGCATGGGTGAAGCGGTGACCCAATACGCTTCGCCTCTGCGGCGTCTCGATCCCCATCACATTCGAGAGCTGAACAACATCTTCGAGGCCAATCTCGCCGCCCGCGGATCGTGCATCTTGCGTGAGGCACCGGCCCCCATGGCCCTCACCGGCCTGGCCGATGTGCTGGAGACCAAGTTCGCCGCCCAGTGGGGCAAGTTCGGCACCGGCAACCAGGGCGACGATCCCACCATCACCGACGAGGACTGGCAGGCGATGCGCGGCGAGGCGATGCGCAAGTACATCGCAGCCCACCTCCATCACGCCGTCGTGGTGCACGAGATGGGGCACTCGGTGGGCATGCGTCACAACTTCGTCAGCTCGTCAGACGCTCAGCACTATCGACCTCAGTACTGGCAGCTGCGCACCAAGGACGGCGCGGTGACCGAAAGCTGTGACAGCTACACCGAGGACGGTAGCACTTGCGTCGGCCCCCGTTGGTTCGACCCGCTCGATGACGAAGAGCGGGACAACATGATCTGGATGTGGATGCAATCGTCGGTCATGGAGTACCCCGGTGAGTACACCCAGGACCTGCTTGGCATCGGTGCTTGGGACTTCGCCGCCCACCGCATGTTCTATGGCGACACGGTGGCCGTGTGGGCCGACGACTCCTACAAGCTGAAGGAGGACCGAGCGGACTACCAGCTGTTCAAGATGGATAGCTTTGGCGGCATCGTCGGTTTCCGGCCTGAGTTCACCATCGATGCTGAGCCGGTGAACATCCACTATTCGGAGTACCAGAAGCACTACAAGATGATCACCGACTGCCAAACGGTAGACCAAGACACTTACATACCCGCGTCCTGGGATGAGGAGCGGGATGGCGAGTGGAGTCCGCTGCTGGACGGCTGGATCGTCAACGTCAACGGCGACTACACCAAGTGTCGCCAGCAGCCGGTCGACTATGTGCCCTGGACGGCGCAGCGGTTCCCGACGATGACCGAGCTCAAGGACGCGGCTCACGCCAGCTACGAGCCTTATTATCGCGGTGGTCCAGCCATTGATCGGGACAAGCGCATCCGTGTTCCTTACGGCTTTGCCACTGATCGTTGGGCCGATATCGGTAACGCGGCGGTCTACCGTCACGACAATGGCGCCGATAGCTACGAGATCTTCGACTTTTTCATTGCCCAGCAGGAAGTTCAGCACATCTTCGACAACTATCGTCGTGGGCGGCAGAACTTCAGCGTCCGTTCCGCATCGAACCGCACCTTGGGTCGCTACAACGAGAAGATGCGCGATGGCGCCAAGGGGTTGGGCCTGTATCACAGCTGGTATGAAGATCTAGCTGGGGAGCTGAACCTGACCCATTCCTCCTTCTGGGGCTATGCAGCAACCAACTGGTTCCCCGACCAGATGCTCGCTGCGGGCATGGTCTTCGACCATTTCACCCGGCAGCTGGCTCGCCCGGAACGAGGCGATCATATTCAGGACGGGGACATCCTGCGCTCAGTCGAGGACACCCAGCTCGAAGGGGCTCCGCTGGTCACCATTCCCAATGGCTCCACCGGCTACTACGGCCAGCTCACCTTCGGTGGCAAGCTGGTAGAGAACCGCCTCTGTGAATCCGACTGGGGCACCGACGGCAAGGTCAATCCAGGCTGTGGTGAATACGACGCCGATTACACCATGAACGCCGGCTCCTATTACGAGAAGGCCTGGGTGGCCTATCTAATGGCCGAGAGCGAGGACAACTTCATCAGCGATTCCCGCGAGGATTTCGTCGACGGGCGTTATCGCGCCGTCTCGATGGCCGACGTCTTCCCTGAGGGTTATCGCCGTTGGATCGCCAACTACCTGACCGGCGACCTGGACACGACCGCCCTTCACATCGGTGCCAGCGAGCCTGGGGTGCCGGCGGTCGAAGAGGTCTTGCAGCCCGATGGCACGGCGATGCTCTGGCCGACCTATCCGATCGGCACGATCACCTGGTGGACCAAAGAACCCGAGGTTTGCTTCGCAGCCGAGGGGACCCAGGTGTGCAACCGCTACAACGCCTATAGCAACATCGGGGCGGCCTTTGTGCCCCAGGCGCCGCCGGCGACCATGTTGCTGGACCCCCAGGTCGGCTGGCAACAGCGCAAGTTCCTCATCGCCTACACCTTCTTGTACATCGGGGAGAACGAGAAGCGCGCTTGGCTCGACATGATGCGGCTCTGGAAGATGGGGGTCGAGCCCGATCCCGGCATGCCGGCTGAAGCCCGCATCGAGTGGCATTCACCAGTGGGTGACATCTACGTGGCACGCCGCTTCGGCACCGAAGAGATCTTCGGCAAGACGGTGGAGCGAGGCATTGGGGCGCGAGTGCTCGAATACGCCAACTCACAGATGGAGGCGGCCTACGAAGGTCAGTGGAACGCCGCGGGCACGACCTACCTGCCTGACTACGACCCGGTTACCGGTCAGGTCATCGTGAAGTTCGACCCCAATATGGGCAGCCAGGGCCCGGTGGTCGCCGAGAACTGCAACAACAGCGACAACTCGGGATGCACCTGTGTGGACAACAAAGCCTGTCTAGCCTTGAAGAGCTACGCATCAGTGGCCCACTACATGTGGGAGGTCGGCATGGATGTTCACTGGGATCCGAATCCGGCCCACAAGGGCATCTACGACTGAGTGCAGGTCAGCGGCGCCGACTCGATCGGCGCCGTGCAAACCAAGACGAGCGCCCCGGCCAGCCTGGGGCGCTCGGCGTTTGTGCCATCGCCATTCCGAGCACGCCCCCCTTCCCCTCGCTTCCGAGCCGGGCCTCGAGGAAGAGATTCGGGCGCGGGGGCGAGCGCGGGTTCGAGCGCGGGGCGGAAGCGGAAGCGAGACTGGGCAGAGGCGCGTCGGTCTCAGGTGGCGAAACGCGACGGTGCGACGATTCGGTCAGCTTGGCCGCGGCAAGCCGGGGACGGTGCCTAGCCCATCGGTCTCGGCCCACCACAGCCTGAGCCCCGGTTGAGCCAGTTCGGCTTCTCGCTGCTCTCTCCACTGACTGAGCTTGTCCGGCAACTTGCCGGTCAGGTGTTGAAAACCGCGCACGGCGAGAAAGGACAGGGCCCAGGGCGCCACGTCCCAACAAGGGGTGACGACGGTCTTGATGCCAAGTTTGGTCGTCGCCTCGCCCAGCTCACGAAGCAGCCGAGTCCCGAGACCTAAGCGCTGATGGATGGGAGCCACGAGCAGAGTCGCCAGAAAGGCCACGCCTGGCGCCTCGTCTGCCCAGGCGAGGTAGCCCGCAGGCCGGTCGTCAGCCTCGGCGACCATCACGTCGTGGGAGCGGGGCAGCTTGGCCATCTCGATGTCCGTCCTCGGCGCCACCTGCTTGTCGGTCAGCCCAACCTCATAGAACATCGCCGCACAGCGTGCTTCGACGGCCTGCAGGTCGAGCAGTTGGGCCTCTTGCAGCCCTGTGATGCGAATTTTCTCTGGCGGAGTCGGTTGTTCGTCGGTCATTGGCTTCTCCGGCGGGTTTCGGCGACCTAACTCGATTAGTCGAGCTGCGAGCAGGGATAAAGCTCGCTCGGCAGGGCCAATAATCGCAGCAACAGCTGCGCCACCACGCCTTCGGTCGTGGCCTGCGGTACGGTTTCCGGCCTCGACGCTGCGGTGGGTCACGCTAGCCAGCCCCAGCAGGCAACAAGTGCTACTGCCGACGGCTCGTTTCCGAGTAACATCCCGGGCGTGATCAAGTTGTCCAACCCGTGCATCCCGCCAGCGACCTGGCGCTGCGCGCCGCCAGGCGTGGTCGGCAGCTCTTTGGCGTTGCTCTTCGCTCTCGGAACCCTGAGCGCCTGCGGGGACTCCTGCGAAGAGCTCCAAGTCATCTGTGATCGCTGTCTAGATCCCAACCAGAAGCTGTCCTGTGAGCAGTCGGTCGACTTGGACGACCAAGACCACTGCGATCTGCAGATCGACAGCTTTGACGATATCTGTGAGTAGCCACCTCTGATGCGTGCAATACTTCGCGGGCGGTAGACGATGCGTCTCGGGATCATCGCGGCAGCACAAGGATCTGCGAGCTCAGAGCCAGTTCTCGGCGAGCGCGACGCAGGCCTGCTCAAGATGCGCCTCGCAATGGACGATCTCGGGTTCGAGATCGTCTCGGTCGATCCGTCGGTCGATCTGGCCGAGCAGATCGACAAGCTGCTCGATGCCCGCCGTGGTCAGGTCGAGGAGATCATCTTCTATGCGGCATCGCTGCTCGCCGTGATCGACGATGGCGATTGTTTCTTGTGCCTGACCCCTGAGAATCCAGACGTGGGTGATGGGCTGATCGACGTGGCAGGAGTGCTCGTCGACCATGCGGCGTCGGTCTTGGTCGTTCTCGAGATGCGCTACGACGATCCTGAGGCCGACCACGCGGACCTGACCGCGGTGGCCCACGCCATTCAAGATTGTGTCGGCAGCGAGCCAACGCTCATCGCCTCGGTACGCCCGGTTGACGCTCATCCCGAGCGGATCCCCTCGCGTCTGACCGCCGGGCTACTGGAAGCCATTGATGGCAGCGTGGGAGAGTTGAGCGCCAAGCAGGTCTATGCATCGGCCTTGCGCAACGTCGATCTGGGCTCGTGGCCCCATGCGGTCACCTTCTTCCAGGGCGCCCAGTTGTTCAATCTGCGCAGAGCGTCCCGCCTCTCCCCCGCCCCACCGCCGCAACATGCCGACCAGGCAGAGGCCGCCCCGTCGGTGGACCCTGCCGCCATCGATGTACAACCCGCCCAGGCGGTCGTCCCAGCCGACAGCGCTCCGGCCGCGCCGGTCGGAGAAACACCCACCGAGCCCATGGCCCCAGTCGCGCCAGTTGAGGCAGCGCTTGGGGACGAGACGCCCACTCAGCCCGTTACGGCGGTCATGCCCGCGGAGCCCGTGCCTGAGGCAGCTCCTGAGGCAGCACCAGCGCTTGAGCCCGCTCCAGAGCCAGAGGCAGCACCAGAGCCTGAGACAGCACCAGAGCCTGAGGCAGCACCAGAGCCTGAGGCAGCACCAGAGCCTGAGGCAGCACCAGAGCCTGAGGCAGCACCAGAGCCTGAGGCAGCACCAGAGGCTGAGCAAGAGCCAGCTGACGAGGCTGGGGCCACCGAGCCTGCCGCTGAGCAGGAGGCCAGTGCGCCGGTTCCAACCGCAGCCGCCGCCGTGGTGGTCGCCCCCATTCAGGAGGTGACCGGCAGCCCAGCCGCTGGGCCACCGGCGACGCTGGACTCACCGCCCACCGGTCCTGGAGGCACGCCCGCTGCACGGCGGCGTCGCCGGGCCCTCAGGCCTGCCCCGCCGTCGGAGCGAAAGCAGGAGGTGACCCAGTCGCTGACGGTGAAACGGCGCCGTGATGCCGCTGATGGGTTGCCCAAGGTCATAATCGGCGCTCCCGCGCAGTCCCTCCGTGACTATGCGGCGGCGACCCGGCAGCAGGGT
>JAUVCD010000038.1 GCA_030590865.1 Myxococcales bacterium
CTCGGCGACGAGATCCTTGCCGGTGCCCGTCTCGCCTTCGATGAGCAGGCTCACGTCAGCCGGGGCGATGCGCTCCAGATCGGCGTAGAGCTCGCGCATCCGTGGGCTGGTGCCGAGCACGTCGCCGAAACGATCAACTTGGGCCTGCTCGCGGTCGACGGTTTCGGGAAGCTCTTCGACGGCCAGCACCGTATCGCCCAGCGTCAGCTGAAAGCTCCCGGTGACGGTCCCATCCCGAAGCTGGACGCCGTTGAGAAAGACGCCATTGGTGGAATGAGGGTCGCGAACCCGCATGCCCTGTGAGGTCGGCTCGAGCTGGCAGTGCCAGCGAGACACAGTATCGTCTTTCAGCACCAAGTCGTTGTTCGGGTCCGAACCGACCCGCACACTCGTCCCGGCGGTATCGATGGACCGACCGGCGTCCCCCCCCTGCACAACCGCAATGCGCACCTTGGAGTAGCGCACGACCGTAACGAGCCGTCGAGCGCGGGTCGGGCCTTCGCTCATCGTTCGGATCTACCCCACGTCACCGCTCGCCGCGAGCCCGGCGAGCCTGAGTCCCCCAGCGATCAGCCCCATGGCTCAGAACCGAACACGGAAGACGCCTCTGGCCCCGCGGCCGTCAGCCCCCAGGACCAGTGCCACCTCCGTGGAAGAGTCGCCCGATCCGTCCGTTGCGATCAGCACCGCACCGAGGGCTAGCAAGGAGCCACCGACGGCGAGCCCCACGATGCCCACCGATTGCTCCAACTCTGCCTGCTCGATGGTGCCGCTCGCTTCGTCGCTGGACCATGCCGTGGTGCCCGGTGCAATGTCGTGCACCGAATCGGAGTGGGCCTTGGCAGCACCCAGCAGGGCCACGCCCACGATGGCGAAAGCCAGCCCCGTGCCACTGGTCACCCAGCCGACCACCGACTGGGTGCCAGACGGAGATGACTCGTCTTGCTCCGGCGGTCGCTCCTGTGCCTCCTGCGCTTTCACCCGGGCGCGGAGCTTACCGATCCGCTCGCCCATGGGCTCGACGTCCGGAGCGTGACCTCCGGCAAGCTCGAGGTAGCGCTCGAAGGCATCAGCCGCTTCGGCGAAACGCCCCAGGCGCTCTTCAATGGTGCCGATGCGAAGCGCAATCGCCGCTCGGGGAGCCAACTGCTCCGCGCAGCGCAGCATTTCCAGAGCTTCCGCAGGGGCGGACGGCTCGGTCATCAGTGCCCGCTCAAACAGCCCCTTGGCTTTCGCTCGGTCACCGTCCCGATCCTCGGTCGGCTTGGGACAGTCCAACGGGCTGCCTGCTTGGGCCGGCACTACCCAGGCCAGCGTGACGATTAGCGCAAGCCAGCACCGCACCTGCATGGACCTCAGACTACCACGATGGGACAGCCGGCCGCGGCGCGGCACCGCAACTGTTCCAGCAGGGTGCCGTCAGCCTTCGCGAACCGGGTTGGTCCCGGGGCCTCTGGATCGATTCTCTGGTGCACCCAGTGAGGGTCTCCGGCGCCAACCGGCGGTTGTCACGCTGCAAACCAGAGGTTGGCAGCAGGTCGATTTGCTGCGCCAAAGGCCAGCGATTTCGACCGCCTGCGGTTGGCCCACGACTTGCGATAGCTCAGGGCATGAAGTTCTCCAGCTGCCTCGCCGCCCTGTTCATCCTCTCCGGTTGTGTCGGCAACCTCGGCCCCGACTCCGAGCCACTCGACGGCCCTCTTGCTGCACCAGGCGGAGGGGGAAGCGAGCCGGGCCACGGTGGCGGAGGGGATGGTGAAGTGGGTGGCACTGGCAGCGGCGGAGACGAGGTCCCGCTGCCCCAACCCCATGAGCCCTGTGCCGATGGCGTCTGTTGGGATGCCCCTGCGGTCACCGCCATGTGTGGGGAGGTGACCATCGTCGAGGACTTCAGCTCGGGGATGTACAACGTCCACGAGCGCCCCGTGTCGGTACCTGCCGGAGTCCCAGTCGAGCTCACGCTGCAGAGCGCGGCAGGCCTCTGGAATCCCGCCCTGCTGGTCTTCAACGAAGGCGGGGAGATCGTTCACGACGGCGAGATCTCGTTGTCCGACGAGGACCTACAGGTAGAGCTGATCACGACCGGCAAGGACTCGAGCGAAGCTGCGGTCCGCGTCACCGCCGACAGCCCCACCCAGCTGAGCCTCTTGGCCACCTCTTGGGGCGTGGTCGAGAGCGGCTTCACCGCACCGATGCCCACCGATGCCGTTTACGACTTGGCCCTCGACACCGCCTGCGCTCCTTCGCTGCCTGGTGACCTGCTCAGCCCGCCGAACTTCGATCCGAACGACATCGACGGCGGCTTCTTCTTGCTGCCCTACTCCGACCCACCGGGCCTCTACGACCGCAAGGCCGACGGTTGCTCGCGAGGTACCAAGCTGCTGATCAACGTGATCTACACTGTCGCGACTCACTGGAAAGGCATTCGTCCACAGCTCGCACCCATCGCGGTCCGCGACCTCAATGAAGGACCGTGCAGCACCGTCGACCACGCCACCCACGAGGACGGCACCCATGTCGACATCGTCGCTGGCTGCGCCACCGAGGTTGCCTGCCAGGACAACAACCCGGCTATCGAGCTGGCGAAGCTCTTCGTCGACACGGGCATGGCTTGCGGCATCATCAACAACGACCCGGCTGTGCAAGCCGTGGTCAACGCCTACTTCAACCAAACCCAGTCATACGAGCCTTGGCACGGCCAGTTCATGCGGTCGGTCAGCGGTCACACCCACCACTTCCACGTTCGGGTGAAGATGCCGAACGGGCAGTGCAACTGACGGCGACCTGCAATAGCCTATGACACTGTGCTGGGACCAACGGCGCGGTGGGCAACCAGGTTCGGATTATGGCTTCTGTCGGGGCTCTGCGCCTGTGTGTCCAGCGACTTCGCCGATGGGCAGTTCCTCTGCGACCCGCTCGCTCCCGACCCGTGCCCGCCCGGCCAGATCTGCCTCGATAACATCTGCAGGCGGCCGCCAGGCGGCGGCGGACAGGGAGGCGTGGGCGGTGAGGCCGGCGGCAGCGGCGGCCACGGAGGCGCCGGCGGACAAGCGGGCCAGGGGGGCGCCGCTGGGGGCGGTGGACAGGGAGGCGGCGGCGGCGGTGGCAACCCGACTCCGCCGAGCTGCATCGGGTTGGCGGCCAACTGCGGTCCCCAACAGACGACCAACTGCTGCGCCAGCGCGCTGGTCCCAGGCGGACCGTTCAACCGCAGCAACGACGCCAGCTACCCGGCCACGGTGTCGAGCTTCCTGCTCGATCGGTTCGAGGTCACGGTGGGGCGCTATCGGACGTTCGTCGACGCCGGCCAGGGCACCGAAGCGACCCCGCCGGCCGCAGATGCCGGCGCCCACCCACTCATCGCTCAGAGCGGCTGGCGCGTAGCATGGAACAGCGACTTGCCCGCCAATAGCGGAGCACTGGCGGCGGCGCTCGAGTGCTCCTCCGAGTTCACCTGGACGACCACTGCCGGTGGTCACGAGACGCTGCCGATCAACTGCGTGAGCTGGACCATGGCCTTCGCCTTCTGCGCTTGGGACGACGGCCGGTTGCCGACCGAAACAGAATGGAACTACGCCGCAGCAGCAGGCAACGAACAGCTCCCGTACCCATGGGGAAACAGCATCGATCCGAGCTATGCCTCCTATGACTGCCTGGGTGACGGCATCAGTACCTGCGGCTTCACGGACATCCTAGCGGTCGGTTCAAGACCGGTCGGGGACGGCAAATGGGGCCACAGCGATCTGGGTGGCAACATGTGGGAGCGGACGCTGGACTGGTACGTCAACCCCTACCCAATGCCATGCGACGACTGCGGCAGTGTGACCTCCGGGAGCGAGCGCGTGTACCGAGGTGGCGGCTACCGCAGCACCCAGACCAGCAGCCTGCAGAGCGGCACCCGGTTCAGCCAGACACCGAGCGGCCAAAGCGTCGACGTCGGCTTCCGCTGCGCCCGGGCGGCACCTTGACGCCTGGGGATTGGCCCCTTCGCTATTCGACTTCCACCCGCTTTTCTCCTATTTGGGGATGCTCGCGACCTTCTCCGGCATAGTCGCTGCCCGGATAGACGAGCAGCTTGTAGCCCCGCTCAAACACTGGGAGCGACAGGGTGATAGAGTCGGATCCATGGGGTTGGCATCAGAAGGTTGCGCTCACCTGTTGTGCTCTGGCGATGGGCTGCGATTCCGAGTCCGACTGGTCGCCCAGTGGCTCGGGGACTGGGGGCGCCAGTAGCAGTGGCACCGGTGGCTCCGGCGGCATCGCGACGGCTCCCAGCGACGACTGCGGCAGCGTAAGGCTCACGGCCTATACCGCCGGGCCGCGAGGCTGGTGCGAATTCGATCGCACCGATCCCGTCTTGCCGTCATCGGTTCTCGACGGGCTGACCCTGGCCATCGCCGAGCCCTACAACGGCAGCTCCTACGGCGGCGAGCCGGGCGAATCCTGCGGTGAGTGCTGGGAGATTGACACCATCACCGGCACTGAGGTCGTCATGGTGCACGACCTCTGCCCCATCGAGGGCAACCCGCTCTGCGCGGGAGGCCATTTCCACTTCGATCTGTCCACTGAGGCGGGCACAGCGCTCGATGCCGGCGGCCTCGACGAAGCAGAGGCTCGGCGGGTTGCCTGTCCGGTGAGCGGCAACGTCTACGTCCAGATCAACGATCGTAACGAGTGGGGCTATCTGCGGCTGGCTTTCGTGAATCACCGCATTCCGATTCGATCCGCCGAGTTCCGCAGCGCGGCCGGCGGGGACTGGCTACCGGTGTCCCGTAGCGGGGGCGCCTGGGACGTCGTCGATGGCGGCGAGCCCTTTGCCTCCGACGGCCCGGGTGCCGTATTTCGGCTGACCAGCGCCCAGGGCTAGATCCTCGAGATGCCCAACGCGCTCACCTATATGGACAAGGGAGCCCTGCGCAGCGAGTTCCGCACCCTTCTGGAGCGGGAACGGGACAAGCTCATCGCCGCCCACAAGACGACGAGCACCGTGGCGAGCGAGTCGTCTTCGTCGCCCCGGCTGGTGCCGGCACGCGTCTCGCCAACCACGTCGACGTGATGACGCCCAGGGCGCCCCTCGGCGTCTTGCTCGTCGGCTCGCGGCGCGGAGACGTGCTCGAGATCGACCGAGGCGGCAAGGTGTCGGAGATCGAGGTGCTCGAGGTGCGTTGAGACGCTGCCGACCAGCCAGCACCGCCTCGCCATTGGCATGGCCCACCTGTTGCCCCATTGAGTGACTTCTGCGAGGGTCCGCCGATGGGGCTGACGAGTGACGGCTGGGTCGCGCGCCGGGTCGCGCTTTGGGTGATCACCCTGATGGCGTGGCTAGCGCTGGGGTGCAGCCGCGAGGCGGACAAGCAAGGGACGACCAAGGCGCAGCGGGGCACGGCAGACAGCCCTTGGGTCATCGGCATGAGCCAGTGCAACCTCGGTGAGCCCTGGCGCGTGCAGATGAATGAGGACATCGAGACAGGGGCGGCCAAACACCCTGACCTGAAGGTGATCTTCAAGGACGCTCAAAACGACTCGCTGCGCCAGCGTGCCCAGGTCGGCGAGTTGGTGGCCCAGGGGATTGACCTGCTCATCATCAGCCCCAAGGAGACGGCGCCACTGACCAAACCGGTCGCCGAAGCCTATGACAAGGGCATCCCTGTAATCGTCCTCGACCGCCGGGTCAGCGGCGACCGTTACTCGGTGTTCATTGGCGCCGACAACGAGGCGATCGGCCGCGAGGCAGGCAGATGGGCCGCACAAAGCCTCGGCGGCAAGGGCAAGATCGTCGAGCTCAAGGGTCTGATGACCTCCTCGCCGGGTCAGGATCGGCACAACGGCTTCCGCGCTGGGCTAGCGCTGGACCAACACCCTGACCTCCAGGTGGTGTTCGAAGCCGATATGCAGTGGCTCGAGCCGAAAGCACGGAAGGAGATGGAGTCGGCCCTGGCCGCTCATGACCAGATCGATCTGGTCTATGCCCACAACGACCCGGGAGCCCACGGTGCCTATCTGGCGGCCAAGCAAGCAGGTCGCAAGGGGATCAAGCTCATCGGGATCGACGCCCTGCCCCACGAGGGAGTGCACTACGTCAAGCAGGGGCTGCTCGACGCCACCTTCGCCTATCCGACCGGCGGCGCCGAGGCCATTGCGACGGCGCTGAAGCTGCTTGGCGGCAACAAGATTGAGCGGGAGATCGTGCTGGGCACCAGGATCTACACCCAGGCCAACGTCGACCAAGGTGGCCAGGCGATCGATTGATCGTCACCACCGTCCGGCCTGAGTCACTGGATGTTGAAGTCGAGGGTCGTCGGCGCGCCGGCCCGGTTGATCTGGAGCGACAGCCGGTCGGCGGTACGGAGGCGGCCATAGGCCTCGAGCGCCTTTTGTGGATCCGTCAGCTCGAAGCCATTGATGGACGTGAGTTGATCACCGTTCTTCAGCCCCAACACGTCGAACAAGGTTCCCGGCCGGACTCGGGACAGCTTCAGTCCCACAACCTTGTCGCCATCCTTGACCGGGCGCATGCGAGTGTTGCGCATCAGCTCCGCTTGCTTGTTGAGAATCTCGTCCACCACCGACCGCTCGATGTTGAACTCGGTGTCACTGACCTTGTGGATCTTGGCGGCCAGCTCGGCTGGAAGCTTGGCGCTCTTTCGCCGTGACCGCCGGGTCGGTCGCTTCTTTGTTGGCGCTTTCGACTTGGCGACCTGAGTCTTGTCGCCCACCACCATCTTGCAGCGCGTGCCACCGTTGATGAACCAAACCGTGTCCCAGCCAAGGACCTCCAACTTGTGGCCATCGATCATGTCGCCCACCCGACGAAGCTGAGAGCTGCCGCCGGAGGACGCGATGGCGGCGAAAGACCACTCAGGATCGTCGGAGGCGGCGATCAGGACCACCTTGCCGAACGTGCAGCTCGGGGTGCTGTCCGATGGCTCGCCGGAGACCAAACCGCCGTCGAAGATCTCAGGCGCTTCGGCCATCGGCGTACCGTCGAGCGGGCCGGTGACCGAATCAAAGGGGTTGCGAGCCAGAATCGGAGTGCCGCTGGCTGGTTTGGCACTCACAGGCGCCACCCGCACCGTTTTGGGCTGCTGCGCCGGAGCGTTGGCAATAGTCGACGCCACCAGCTCCCCGAGGCCAGCGGCCTGGAAATAGGCCACTACCGCGATGGTCGCGCAAACGACGATCGGAAAGTAGCGCTTCAGCCCCGCATCCAGATCCATGGTGATCTACTCGCATGATGACCCACAGGCGCACGAGTTTCCACGTTCTTCGCCTAACGACTGCGGTGCCGCCAACGGTCGAGCGCCACGGCCACGACGATGATGACGCCAGTGAGAATCTCTTGCACCCAGTTGGGCACCCCTACGTGAGTGCAACCGGTCTTGATGACCGTCATCAACAAAGCGCCGAGCAGCGATCCGGCCACCGATCCCTGACCACCGGACAAGGATCCGCCTCCGATCACCACGGCTGCGATGACCTCCAGCTCGAGTCCGATCGAGTCGGTGGGATCGCCGACGGTCAGCGTGGCGAACTCCATCACGCCGGCCAAACCACCGAGCAGGCCGAGCAAGCCATAGGTGATGATGGTGACCCGAGGCACCGCCACGCCACAGAGTCGCGCCGTCTGCTCGTTAGAGCCGATGGCCACGATGTGCCGTCCCAGACGGGTGTACGCGAGGACGGCGGCTGCGAGCAGAGCAACGAACAGCGCAATCCAAACGCCATAAGGCAGCAGCATCCAGCTCGACTCGGGTGGTAACACGGCCATCAACTCGTCGAGGCCGGCGGCCTCGGCGTCGATCTTCTGCTCGTCGGCCAGGCCCTTGGCGACGCCCCGCAGAATGCTCATCGTGCCCAGCGTGACGATGAAGGGCGTGATGCGCAGGCCGGCGACCAGGCCCCCGTTGACCAGGCCACAGCTGGCCCCAGCCGCCAAGCCGCAGAACGCTGCGCCGAGGGGACCCACACCCGCGCGGAGAGCGCTGGCGATGACCACGGTGGTGAGCGCCACCACCGAGCCGATGGACAGGTCAATACCACCTTTGACCATCACCAGGGTCATGCCAACCGCCGCGATCGCGACCACCACCGTCTGGCGCGCCATGGTCTCCAGATTGATGGCGCCCGCAAAGGTCTCGGGGCTGATCGCCGCAAAGAGGGCGTAGACCGCCATCAGCGCCACCAAGGGGCCGAACCAGGGCTGGCGGGCTACCGCTCCCAACCTCATGCCCCAGTAGCCTCCATCAGCAGGCCATGCTGGTCGAGCTCGGCAACCGGCCGCGCCGCTCCGAGTCGACCACGACGCATCACGGCGATGCGATCGCAGACGCCCAGCAGCTCAGGCAAGTAGCTCGACACCACCAGCACCCCGCGGCCGCGGGCGGCGAGCTCGTCGATGACCCGGTAGACCTCGGCGCGGCTCTTCACGTCGATACCCCGGGTGGGCTCGTCGAGCAGCAGCACCTCCACGTCGTGGTAGAGCAAGCGGGCCAGCGCCACCTTCTGTTGGTTACCTCCCGACAGATCGGCCACCCTCTGGTCAGGTCCCTGGCAGCGCAGGTTCAGCCGCTCAATCCAGTGGGCAGCCTGAGCGCGTTGGCGGCTTGGCAGGACCAGACCGGCCGGCCCGAGATCGGTCAGCTTGGAGAGCGTCAGGTTGTCGGCGATGGTCATGCTCGCAGCCAAGCCCTCGCCTTTCCGGTCTTCGCTGAGCAGCCCAAGCCCCTGGGCCAACCGCTTCGTCGGCGACGCCGGCCCGCTGTAGGCGCCGACTCGAATCTCACCTGAGCGCACCGGGTCGAGACCAAAGATGGTACGCAACAGCTCGGTCCGACCCGCGCCGACCAGCCCGGCGATGCCGACCACTTCGCCAGCGTGAAGCTGGAGGCTGGCCGCGACGGGCTTCACCCGCCCAGCGAGGTCATCGAGGGACAAGAGCACCGCGCCTCGCTCACGCTCTGACCGAGGGAATAGATCGTCGACGTCCTGACCCACCATCAGTCGGACCACGTCGGTCATCGAGGCACCTTCGATGGCGCCCTTCCCCACGACGCAACCATCTCGCAACACCGTGAAGCGGTCGGCAATCCGCACCACTTCCTCCAGGAAGTGGGAGATGTAGAGGATACAGAGGCCGCGGTCGCGAAGCTGACCGATGGCGTCAAAGAGACGGTCGACGTCGTGAGCGGTGAGGCTGCTAGTGGGCTCGTCGAGAATGAGCACTCGCGGGGAGGCCTGACCCAAGGCGCGAGCAATGGCCACCAGCTGGCGATCCCCTGCCGGCAACTCGGCCACCAGCATTTCGGGCCGAATGGGTTGGCGCTCGACGCCAGCAACCACCCGCTCCAGGGCCTTGACGGCGTGGGCTCGCAACGCTGGCCGATCGATCACGCCTAGCTTGGCGGGCTCGGCCCCCAGGAGGATGTTCTCAGCCACCGTCAGATCCGGGCACAGCTGCGGCTCCTGGTAGACGATCGCCACCCCGCGACGGCGCGCTTCGCTCGGATCGGAGGGGGCGAAAGGTTCACCTCCCAGGGCCATCGAGCCCTGGTCGAGAGGCAAGGCCCCAGCCAGGATCTTCATGAGCGTGCTCTTGCCAGCGCCATTCTCGCCGAGCAGCGCATGGACCTCTCCGCCCTGGGCCTCGAGAGACACCTCGCGGAGCGCTTGGGTCCGGCCGAAGGCCTTGCTGACCGCTTGGACCTGGAGCAGTCGCTCGCTTTCGTTCGCTTCGCTCTCGGTTTGGGGTCCCGACGCGCTTCGCGCGTCACCCCTGCACGGCTCACGGTTTCGGGTCCCGACGGCCGCTTCGCTCACTCGCCTAGCCACTTCTTCAGGTCGGGCTTGAGCAGTCGTTTGATCTCCGGCTTGTTCATGTTGGCGAAGTCGACCAACTGAGAGCCTGTGTCGATGACCTTCTCGACCGGCTTCCCGCGCAGGTGGCTCACCATCGTCTTGACGCCCAGATAGCCCATGGTGAACGGATCCTGCAGCACCAGCGCGGTGATGTGCTTCTCCGCGAGGGCCTTGATGAGCTTGTCCGACGCGTCGAAACCGACCAGCGCGAGCTTGCCTGCCAGACCCAGCTTGCGGAACGCCAAGAGCATGCCGAAGGTGGTCGACTCGTTGGGGCAGAACACCCCGTTGACGCCGCCGCCCATCGCCTGCTTGGCGATGAGCAAGCTTTCGGCAGCGGTGAAGGCACTCTCGGTAGTGGCACCTCCGTACTGGTTGTCACTCACCACCTCGATTCCCCCATGGGCGTTAATCGCCTCGAGGAACCCCTGCTCACGATTTGCGGTGCTGGCCGAGCCCTCCTGGTAGCGCAGCACGATGACCTTACCCTTGCCGTCGAGCAGCTTGGCCATCCGCTGGCCTGCGAGCTTGCCGGCTTGGCGGTTGTCCGTCGCCACGAAGCTGACGTGGTGCTTGCCTTTGAGCGCCGAGTCGATCACCACCACCGGGATCTTGAAGCGACTAGCGTCTTTGACGGCCTTGGCGAGAGCCTTCTCGTTGAGCGGCGCGAGCAGAATGCCGTCGACCCGTTGGGCGGTGAAGCTCTGTACGAGATCGATCTGCTGCTTGAGATCGTCTTCCTTGAGCGGTCCCTTCCAGACGATATCGACGTCGAGCTCTTGGGACGCCTTCGCCGCCCCGGCATGCACCGCCTTCCAGAACTCGTGGGTCGTTCCCTTGGGGATGACGGCGATCTTCAGGCGTTTGCCGGTGCCCTCTGTGCCCGACTCAGAGCCAGTACCACCAGCGGCTCCGCGATCGCAGGACATCAGCCACGGAATCAGCGCCAGAAGCGCAAAAGTCAGCGCGCGTACAATCATCCCCGTGCTTCCTCCGAGCTAGTTAGGCCACGTCGTGGCACGTTCGGTTGCGAGCCGAAAGGGCGATGTGGTCCATGGTAGACTCGGCCGGTCGACTGGGCCGCTCGACACGGCCGCTCGCCTCGGCCGCTCGTCCCACCTGCGTCTCTCCGTCACCATGCCGCCATCCCACGATGACCCAGGCCGCGTTGGGATTCGAGAGCTCCCGAAGCTCGTCACCCTGCATCGCGCCGTGGCGCGCCGTCAGCGACTGATGGCCGAGCCGGACCTGACCTACCTGTTCTGGGAGAGCACCCTCCGCTGCAATCTCCGCTGCTCCCATTGCGGCTCGAGCTGCGAAGCCACCTCACCGGTGGACGAGCTGAGCACCGATCAAGTCATCAACATTCTCAGAACGATTGGCGAGGACTTTGATGCCTCGCGCATCTTTGTCTCCATCACCGGCGGAGAGCCACTGCTGCGCAAAGACCTCTACGAGGTTGTGGCAGAGATGACGCGACTGGGCATGATGAGCTGCATCGTCACCAACGGAACGCTGCTCACCGTCCCGCGCGCAAAGCGCCTCCATGATGCGGGCATGCGGACCGTCTCGGTGAGCATCGACGGCGCCAAGTCCCAGCACGAAGCCGTGCGTGGCAAAGACAGCTATGACAAGGCCCTGGCGGGCATCACAGCGGCACGCCAGGCGGGCATGGTCGACGTAGAGGCCATCACCTGCGTGCGGCACGACAACCTCGACAGCCTTCCCCAGATCGAAGCGGCGGTCCGCGCCGCCGGCGCCAACCTGTGGCGCCTGATCACGGTGGACATGATGGGCAGGTTGGCCGGGACCTGTGACCCGTCGCTGTGGCTGAGTCCGGCCGATGTCCGCCGGACCTTCGATTTTTTGGTCAAGCGCCGCACCGAGCTGAACCGGTGCAAGGAGAGCTTCGATGTCCAGTTTTCCTGCGGCGGCTTCTTGGGCGCCAGACGGGAAGAGGCCGTTCGCCCCATCGACAGCCAGTGCTTTGCAGGGCTCTGCGTGGGATCGATCCTGTGCGACGGCCAGGTGGCCGCGTGCCCCTCTTTGCCTCGCTCCTGGGCCCAGGGCTCAGCGCTGGATCACCGCTTCTCGGCCATTTGGCGCACCCAATTCCAAATGCACCGCACCACCGGATGGCGTCGCACAGGTCCCTGCACGAGCTGCGATTGGTTCGGCCTGTGTCTCGGAGGCGGGCTTCACGAACGGGTGGCCCAGCCCGACGCATTTTGTTGGCTTCACCGCCAAACTGATGGCTCACTAGCGATGATAGACCCCAGCGGCGACTGAGCACCGGCTCACTCGGCCGTCAGCGGCACAACAGAGTATCATCGTAATGGGTCTCATGAGGGGAAAGGCCAAACAACACAAGCTGGTGGAGGAGTTCGTAGCTTGGCTCGTGCCTGATGACCTCCCACCGCGCCAGAATGCCGTGCGCGGCTTCGCCACCGACCTATTTGAGGTTGCTGACGGCGAGACGATCACCACCGCCCATCTCGACGCCCTGGTGAGGCGCTATCGGAGACGGTTCGCAGGTCCCCGAACCATTGTCGATGCGCGCAACGTGGGGGAGCAGCTGTGTCACTGGTGCGAAGCGAGAGAAAGCGCCGACGAGGATGACAACTGGATCGCCCTCGCGACTCAGCAACGAGATGCCCAACAGACCGCGAGCAGCCGGCCAGCCGCACCGGCGGCGGCTGCGCAACCTGCAGCGCAACGGTCCAGACCGCCGCGGCTGGTGTCCGACACCCTGCCAGACTCGGGGCCCCCACCGCCCAAGGTGAGTGACAGCGAGCTTTCCTTCCAGGCTGAGTTGGCGCGGCTTGCCTGTGCCGCAGACGACGCCCAGGTTGGGACGCTCCCGAGCGGCGGAAATGACAGCGCCGGCGCCACGCCCAACAGTCCCCAGCCCCCTCCGCCTCCCAAGAGAGCAAACACGCTCGTTGGAGTGGGCGACAGAGTCGACTCTGAGCCTCCACCAGGACTTGAGATTGACTTCAAGAACACCGGCCCGAAAGCGGCGGGGGGGCGGGCAAACACCATTCCCGGATTGGGCCGAGCCTTGGCCGCCGGAAAGAAAATACCGAGCGGAGAGCAACGGCGCATCACTGGACCCACGCTTCCTGGCATCGGCATCGGCAACTTGCTTGGCGACCAAAGTGATGGTGGCGGGCGGGATGGGATCTTTCGCGGCACCCAGCCCGGCATGGGAGTCCCAGCCGAGCCAGACGAAGACCCAGCAGAGGCAGACCTTGGCCAGTCCCCTCAGCACAGTGGGCCATCCACCCAGCCCGGCATCGGTGCTCCCAGGGGCAACGCACCACCGCCTCCGTCCGGTCCGGCTCCTCTGGCCCCACCCCCGCAGCTTCAGGGGGCAGCTCCACCAAGCCCGCTCGCCACCGCTCAATCGGAGGCGACCTACTCGTCGCCCCCGGCTAGTGCCCCGCTGCCGCCGGCGCCAGGCGTCCATCCGGCACAAACACCGAGCGTCCCACCTAGACCCAGTGCACCGCCCAGAACGAGCTATCGTCCCATCATCCCCGACCCTCCAAAGAGCTGGGTGGCGTCCGCGGCCAGCCGGATTGGGCTCACTGGGACGCCCGCGGAGCGACTGCGCTTCAAGCTCGTCGCCATGGGCATCGCGGCGCTGATACTCCTGCTGCTCGTGTTCTCGTGGCCCGGCTGCCTGGGCGCTCAGCCCAGAGAACCGGAGCGGACGCCGGCGGGCCCAGCACAGCCATCGACCGAATGACCCGAGTGTCTGGACCTGTCGCTCACCACGGACGCTAGCGGTTCTTCGCCAACTGCTCGTAGCGCGCGAAATGCCAACGCCAGACCAGCTCGAGTTGGTCGTCGATGGCCATGCGCCCCTTCCAGAGGCGATCGAGGGCCTGGCGCTCCTGATGGTTGCTCACCTGATAGCGAGCGTTGATTGGGTCGACCCATTCGGGGTGAACGGCGCACTCGGCACAGAGTGCGGCATATTGAACGACAGTCAAGGCCGCCAGGTGCCTCGGTATCTCAGCGCCTAGAGGTGCGTCAGCGGGCAGGTCGATGGCCACGGTGACCTCGTCTTCCTTCGGGCCGGTTCGAGCGGTCGGCACCTCGTCGGTCATGCTGAGTGGATGGTCATCATCCAGGCCCATCGTTTCTCGAAGCGCGTCCGGCCCAGGATCGTCGTCGTCCAACGCCGACGACGGTGGCTGGGCCTGGGCCTCACGGAACGGCAGGGCACTACCGGCAACGCGGATGCTGTCAACCGGCAGCGTCGAAGCACTGTCCGCGTCGAGCTTCACGCGGTTGAGTGCGGCAACGTCGATACCCGCGGCGGCTAGCGGGTCGGCAGGGCCTCGAACCGGTGCCACCGCGACTGGTTCACCGGGAGCCAAACCCTGGTGCAATGTCCTCCAGGCTTGCTCGATCTGCCGCCAAGGCGCCGGATCGCTGGAGACGATGGCCGCGGCGACAGCATCGAGGATGTCCCGGGCCTGGCGCAGATGCTCCAACGCCAGTGCCGGGTCCCCAGCGCGGCGGTCACGAAACACCGAGAGAGCCGAATCGGGCGTGAGCGCTAACCCCGAAAGCAGCAGCGAAGCCTTGCGCGTCTCTGGATTAGACCGAGATGCCGTCCCGTCGTCCTCACTTCTGGCCATGGCAATCCTGCACCACCCAATTGGGATGGCCGAAGAGTAATGCATCGGCCCGTCATCAGCCACAGCGCCCCGACCCACGACGGGTCGGGAAACGACAGTGACAGCCCAGCTGCACTTTCACGTTGATAGTGATCTTCGTTGTATTTTTCGGCCTGGCTCATAAGCTGGAAAGGGTGAAGCAATCGGCAGCGCGTCTCATGGCCATCTTCGCGCTGGCCGCCTTGGCGACCATGGTGGCCTGCAACATGGTCACCGGTGCCGATGACATCAGCTTCGGTGACACCGGCGACGAATACGGCGGCATGGGCGGCGCCAGCAGTGGGATGGGGGGCCAAACCACCTCAGGCAGCGGCGGCGCGGGAGCTGAAGCCGGTAGCACGTCGAGCAGCAGCTCGACCAGCGCGAGCAGCACCTCGGCGAGCTCGAGTAGCACCACCAGCTCGACCAGCAGCACGGGCTGCGGCGGGGCTGGCCCGGCCACGACGCCCCTCGATTCGGAAGAGCAGTCCTTCCTGGTGCTGATCAACAACTACCGCCAGCAGAACGGGCTGGGCAGCCTGACGAACTGTACGTCTCTCAGCCGCGCGGCCCAGGGGCACAGCGAGGACATGTGGGACCAGGACTATTTCAGCCACACCGGTCTGAACAATTCGACCCCCTGGGACCGAGCCTGTGACGCCTGCTACAGCCTGGGCTGTGGCCCCTCCACGGCCATGGCCGAAAACATCGCCGCCGGCAACAGCGATGCTCAATCGACCTTCACCCAGTGGCAGAACTCGCCGGGCCACAACGCCAACATGCTCGGCTCGAGCTTCACGATGATCGGCATTGGACGGGCTACTGGCGGGGGCACCTACGGCGTCTATTGGACCAACGTCTTCGGTGGCGCCACCGAACCGAGCTGCAACTAGCTCTTGGCCCACGACCCGCTGCTGCCTTTGACGCACAAGGTGCGCGACTGCCCGAAACAGCAATGGTTGGGTCAGGGTCGGGTCGCATCAGACCCTGTTGCTCGCCACAACCGCGTCCGCCCGGCGATCATTGACCTTTCAGTCGTGACCTAGCAACGTCCCGTCTCGGCGTTCGAGGCGAGGGACAAGAGGCCGCGGATCGGCCCCGCCGACCGGGCGTTCTGGGTTCTACTCCGCCGGCTCTATGCGCGATGGGCTCACACGTAGGTGATCGTGAAGAAGGAATCCTGCCACGCCGATGACCTCGATGGCGAGCCGCGCTACGGTACCGCCATGCTGCCTTGCCGAGACCACCTGAGGCGCGCGCCTCGGCTGGCCGCACGTGCCCACCAAGCGGCCTGGCTCGGTCTGATCGTGGGGTTGATGATGAGCTGCACCGAGGGTAGGCGACAAGCCCCCACGCCGGCAGATTCGCCCCTCCCGTCCGTCGCCTCGGAGACATCCAGCGTGCCCTCGTCGCCTCCCAAAGCTGCCACCCCTCCGAGTGCCGCCCACCCAACCGGGATGCCGCGGAGCTGTGCCCTGAGCCTCTCCGGCGACGCGCAAGGCACCATGGCCGTGTCCATCGTGCTCCAGAACCGGACCGACGAGCCCATGGTGGCCGAGTACGACCACCCCGTCATGTTTGCCCTCGAAGTCTGGGCCGACTCGAAGAAGCTCGCGCTGCATATCCCGCCGTTCAACGGTCCGGTGGAGCCGCGCACCGTCACGGCACCACCGAGGGAGCGCGTCACCATACCCACTCCGGTGACCCTCCGGTTCGCGCCCGACGGGAAGCCACAAACCGATTCGCCCTTCGAATGGCTCATTCTCTCGCCACCTACGGACGTGTGGCTTCGAGCTAAACGGGTCTTCTCCGACACGCCGGATCTGCGCTGCGAGCTCAAGGCTCATTTCCGGTAGCTGAAGCGACCCTCGCCGATGTATGTCGTCAGGCACATTCGGACAACGACGGTCGCGAGCTAGGAGACGGTGAGAGCTAGGGGACGGTGAGAGCTAGCAGCTCAGCGGACCCAGACGGACGCGCCGCCCGTTCCTGCCGCGGCGCCTAGATAGGGGCCGTACTGGTTGGTGTGCCAGGTGCCCATGTACGAGCCGGGCATCTCGCCCCCGGCGTCACACGGGCTGTCGTCGACCCCAACGTTCCAGATGTAGGAGTTGTTGTCGGAGGAGTGGTCGTAGGTCCCGTAGCGAAAGCCCTGCGCGATGTAGACTGCAATGTTGTCGAAGGTGTTCGGACCCATCAGCGAGGTGAACACACCCGCCGCATAGCCAGCCACATTGCAGGCCGCTGAGTTGTACTCGGGGTTGAGGCCCGCGAGGCTGCCGTAGACGTACTTGCCGGCGTACGGATAGCTGTGCATTGGACCGAAATTGCCAGACTTCGTCACGCCGGTGTTCTCCTGCGCTTTGCCGAACTCGGTTCCGGTGTGGATCAGGGCGGCCATGGTCGCCATCGACGCGGACGAGCCGCGGGCGCAGTTCAGGCCAGGACAATGCGCGAGCCCAGGATAGGGCATGCCTTGACCGGTTGGGGTCGAGATGGCCGACCAGGTCAGCAACGTCCAGCCGCCGCCGTCGGTGGTCATGTCGCAGTAGACCTGGAACGACTGGATGGAGCCTGGCCCGTCCGGGTCGATGGTGTACAGACCATCGGTCGAACCCGGGCTGGCCAACTTGAAGTCGTGACACGACGGTTGGATCTGGCAGTCGAGATCGTTGTTGGCGTTGCAGTTGTTGGGGCAGCAGCCGTCGCCGGTCTGAGAGCAGGTGATGACCGCCGTGCCGTTCGAGCAGGTGCCGTTCTGGCAGGTCTCGCTCGTCGTGCACGCGTTCAGATCGTCGCAGGGGTCGCCGTTGTTGAGGCTCTGTTGGATGCAGCTGCCTGTGTTCGTGTCGCACACGCCCAGCAGGCAGCCCTGGGTCAGGTAGGTGCAATCCATCGGGGTGCCGCCCTGACACACGCCGGAGGCGCAGGTCTTGCCTGGGTTGCACAGATCGTTGGGATCGACGCAAGCCTGCCCCTCGTTGCCGGGCACGGGCTCACACTGGCCGTTCTGGGGATTGCACTCGGCGATGTGGCAGTCGTCCGGGACGGGGGAGAAGAAGCAGTCCTCGGACGTGCCGCCGGTGCAGAGCCCGTTGTTGCAGGTGCCGCCGGTGATGCACAGGTCGTTCGGATCCTGGCAGGCTGCCCCGGGCGGCGAGGCGGTTTCGCTGCAGGTCTGGCTGTTCTCGTCGCAAGTGACGTCCATGCACTGGGCGGGGGCGATGCCGCAGTCGTTCTCGGTGCCGCTCTCGCAAATGCCGGCCAGACAGCTGTCATCGACGGTGCAGAACTGGCCGTCCTCGCACGGGACTCCGTCCTCGTCGGGCACCACCACACAGACCCCGACCGCGCCTCGGTGCTGACCCTCGTTGCAGACCGACACCTGGCAGTCCGGGGTCTGGATGGTCGAGCAATCGACTTCGCACATCGATGTGTTGGTGGTTGTCGTGCCGCCGCCCACGCCACCGCCGCCACCCGTGGCCGTGGTGCCGGCAGATCCGCCGGTGGCGCCGTCGTCGTCGTCACTCGCAGTGTCGCTAGTGCTCCCAGCACAGCCTCCTGCCATCACGAAGCCCACTGCGCCCATGGCGGCCGCGGCGGCCAGCCAGCGAAGCTCTCCCGCTCCAAGCATGCTCTCCTCCTGCCTCCCCTTTCTATCCTGTCCGGGAGAGCTGCGCCAGGCGCGGCAGCGCAGCCGGCAAAGGCACACACAGCCACCGCCGGCGTCCTCTGAAGTGGTCAGCGCGCTGAGCGTGCGGCACCGACAGCTTTTCGAGCGAACTCCTTGGCCTGCTCCAGCCAGCGCAAGCGCTGCCGATAGGTCAGCTTGAGTCGCGCCATGGCTTGGCTTCGCTCGTGGGACTCGAACGCTTTGGCTCTCGATTCACTCATCGTGTTCGCTCAATGAGGTTAGCACGGCGGCATCCTCGAGGTCTTTGGGCCGTCCAACCGCACGCTTCATGGCGATGAGATCGTCGCGCCCCACGACACGCACCACAATGCCGCCGAGATCGGCAGAGATGGCTCGTGTATCGGCGTCGTCGAAGTCGAAGGGCTCTTCGACAAACAGATCCACCTCAGTCCCAGGCATCTCCACGCTCCACAGCGAGAAGACGGTGAGTCCCTTGTCGCGAATCCAAGAACGTCGCGTCGTCGCATCTGCGAGTTCCATCGGGTCGACCGGAGCTCTCGGATTGAACCCCAGCGCTTGAAGCGCGGTGATCGCGTTTCGCACGTTCGTCTCTTCGAGTTGGACGACGAGGTCGAGGTCGGCTGTGAAGCGAAGGTGTCCGTGAAGCACCACGGCGACACCACCCACCACGAGGTAACGTACCTTCGCTGCCTCGAGGGCCCGAAACACGCGCTCAAAATCTCCCGCCACCGCTCAACGCTAACACTCCTTCAGCCCAAGCGCCCATGGGCCACGCGAGCGGCGTGCAGCTCACCGGCTGCGGTGACCGCCGAGATAGCGACCCGTCCCGGTACCGTTCTCAGCATCGGCTTCGAAGGTGTCCTTGGTACCATCGAGTAGCCGCTAGGCTGTAGCCAGCCGTCCGCCAGTCGCCTCAGCGATGCACCAGCCACGTGCCGGGGTCGTTGCTCTTGTCGGAAACTTCGCAGTCCGAGCTGCCAAGCCAGTCGTAGGCCGAAATGGCCACCCTGCAGCAAACGAGCGGCACAGGTTGTCACAGTCCCGGACAAGGAAGTCGTGCCAATCGCCGACTGTGAAACCCCGGCTCATGGGTGACACCGAGGCCCACAATGGCGTCCGCCAGCTCGAAGTCGCCAAGGAGCAGCTCGATCTGTTCTTGCGGCCAGGTGGGACGATCGAGCACACCTGCGATGAGGTCTGCAACCCCGATTAAAGCGGGTCTGCCTTCCGTGAAGCTCAGTCGAGCTCGGTGAGTGGGTCTGGGGGCTCCAGGCCGACGCTCATCAGGTGGCAGGGACCGTCATCTGCCGGGCAGCCGCAGCTGTTGCCGCCGTCATCGCGAAGCGCGAAGTCGAAGCCGAGATGGTCCTCGCCGTTGAGGTCGACGGCCTGGCATTGCAGTCGGCTGTCGGCCAGCGTGACCAAGGCGCCGAAGGAGGTAATTGCGGCGCGGTGGCTGTCCTCGATTCGAGAGTGTGCGATGGCGGCGGAGGCCAAGGCACCCTCGCTGACCACCACCAGTCCGTCGCCGAAGTGGTTCGCGCCATTCGGTGCGGTGGTGGTGATGAGAAGGCCATCGAGCTGAGCGTCGGAGCCTGAAACCACCATGCCAAAGAGATGGCTTCGTTCGATTAGCGAAGCGCGCACCGTGGCGATGGACGGCGCCACCATGTTCGGCGCGATGCAGATGGATAGTCCGGCGCCGGACTGGGGGCTTGCCGGTGCGGCTGCGGTGTCCCGTATCGCGACGCCCTCGATGGTGGCTCCCGAGCTGGCCACCAGTACACCGATGTCGTGGCTCTGCTCCACCAGCGAGCCCAACAGCGTGATGTTCGACCCGCGCTGCGTAGTCACGTCGCTCTGCACGCTGAGGCCACGGCCGAACTTCTGATCGGCAGCCCGTGGCGCGGTCGCACGCACCACCACGCCTTCGAAATGTGCGTCCGATCCGCTGATCAGCGCTCCGAAGCCGAAACTCTCCTCGATGACCGAGCCGATCATCGTGACGCTCGCCGGTGCGCCGTCGAGGCCAGCTTGGATGCTGAGCCCGCGGCCGAAGAGCTGGTCTGACGACTGGGGTTGGGTCTGGCGCACCACTAGGCCCTCCAGCTGGGCCTCGGTACCGCCGACGAACAGGCCAATCTCGTGGTTGTGCTCCACCAGGGCATTGCGCAGCTGCAGGCTGCCGGTGCTTGCGCTGCCGGGACTCCCCTGAGCGCTGATGCCCCGTCCTGTCGCCTGGGTCGTGACCTGGGGGAGCACACCGCGAACCACGATTTCCTCGAGCACTGCGTCAGCGCCAATCACCGCCACGCCTAACTCGTGGCCTCGCTCGATCACGGCTCGTCGCATCGTGACGAGCGACGGCGTGCCGCTGGGATCGTGGTGAATGTGGATATTGTGCCCATAGGCTGGTGCCGTTGCGAGTGGCGCCGTGTCCCGCACCACCACGTCTTGCAGCTGAGCCTGGCTTCCCTCGAGGTAGATCCCGAAGCCGGCGTTTCCTTCGATCAGGGCGCGAGAGACGGTGAGGGAGGTGGGACCGAGTGTCGATTCGCCGTCGATGCCGCGATTTCCAGCGTCGTGGACCCACAGGTGA
The DNA here is from genome assembly GCA_030590865.1 of Myxococcales bacterium. Taxonomy (GTDB): domain Bacteria; phylum Myxococcota_A; class Polyangia; order Polyangiales; family Polyangiaceae; genus JAPYTK01. Next base: position 20,780 of record JAUVCD010000038.1, read on the forward strand.
TCGATGGCGACGCCCTCGGCGCCCGACACGACGAGGCCTGCGCCGACGCCTGACAGGGCGAGCCCTCCGATCTCGCTGCCCGAGGCGCCCTCGCGCACTATGATGGCGGCGGCTCCCTGTGCGCTGCCCACCACGTCGACGCGATCCGGGCACACGCCTCGCAGCCGTAGAGGCTTGCCGGCAATGACCACGTCTTCGGCGTAAGTTCCGGTCGCTACCGCCACGAGCGCGCCGGGGGCCGCCGCCGGCAGCGCCTCGCCGATCGTCGTCCACGGATGCTCGGCGCTACCATCGCTGGCGCCTCCGCCGTAGCTTTGATCGACGTGCTGAGTATTCGCCTCGAGAGCGAGGTCACCCCAAGTGCCTGTCGGGCATTCCATCACCGGCTCGCAGGCTTCATCGCCTGGTAGCGCCATGAGCCCGGCTGGACAGCTCGGCGGCGCCGCAACCCCCGCCGCGCGGCAACTGTCGTCTGGTTGCAGCACCGTGCCTGCAGGGCAGCCGTTGTCCTGTTCCCCTGGGGCGAGGCAGCGCCCGTCGACCACCCGCGCCGGTGCCTCGCAAGCCTCCTTGTCCAGCGGCGGCGACTCCTCGTCGCTTGCGCCGCAGCCTGAGAGGGCGAGCACAGCGACCGAGATGGCGAGTGGTCGTGACATCGGTGAAAGCTCGTGAGCGCAAGTAGAACACCTAACCGTATCAGAGCGCTAGCGGCTCAGCTTGGAGCCATGCACCAAGGCATCCGGTCCCCAGTCGGCAGGGGACGGTGGTCTGGTTGCTGGCCATGGGGCGGCTGACCTGCACAGCTCCGCTCGAGCGACGTTCTGGAGTTTTCGTCACGTGACATTCATGCGAGAACGTGAGCTGTTGCTGAGGGACAGTCGACGGGGATGCGCGCACAGCGGGGAGCGACCATGCAGCAGATCATCAGCCTGTTGAAGAGGAACTCCGAGACGCTGGTCGACAGGTTGGTCCTGCAGGTCGTCGAGTCCGTTCCGCGCTACGAGGCCGTTGATCGGCAGGAACTGCGGGAGAGCACATCTGCCACGCTGAGCGCGCTCCTGCAGACCCTCGAATGTGGCTCCACGCAAGCGATCATCGACCGCTTGAGCGAGATCAGCAATCGCCGTGCGAACGAGCAGTTCTCGATTTGCGACTTTCTCTGTGCCCTTCACGCTTGCTTTCCCGTGTTCCGCGCCTTCCTACGGGAAGCGGACCCGACGGATTCACCGGCGAGGACGCAAGCCTTCGAACAGTTCGAGAGCCGTCTGCACGACATCAGCAGCATGGCCGCCGAAGTCTACGCGGCCACCAGTCAGCGACAGCTGGCATCAAAAAACCGAGCGCTCCACCGGATGGTCCGCGATCTCCACGAGCGCGATTCTCACCTGCAGCGAGAGGTGTCGGACAAGCAGGCGGCGCTCCACAAGGCCACCGAATTCAACCAGCGCGTCATCGAGACCATGCCGAGCGGTGTCGCGGTCATCGCTGCCGACCTCAAGGTGCAGCTCTTTTCCTCCCGCCTCGAACGGCTTACCGGACTGGCAACCGAGGACGTGCTCGGCAAGGACGTGTTCGAAGCCTTTGGTGCGATCGAGGGCCTCGAAGGGCCCCTCCGCGAAGCGATCGAGCGCGTGCGACGGGTGGGGGCTTACCCGCTGCACAAGCTCGTGCTGACCATGCCGAACGGCCACCAGAAGACGCTGCTGATCCGCGGCGAGCGACTCTTCGACGACGAGGGCGAACCGGAAGGCACGGTGATGATCGTCGATGACGTCACCGAGCGGGAGCTGCTGGTGGACTCGTTCAGTCGCTACGTGTCACGGGAGCTGCTCAACCGGGTCTTGGCTCAGGGGACGGCGCCACGGCTAGAAGGAGAGTCTCGGACCTGCTCCGTGCTCTTTGCCGACATTCGCTCCTATACCACCATGAGCGAGGGCAAACCCCCGGAGGTCGTCCACGAATGTTTGAACACCTATCTGCGGGTGATGGTCGAGACCATCACCGCCGCCGGCGGAGTCATCGACAAGTTCGTGGGTGACAAGGTGATGGCCGTGTTCGGGCAGGAGGACCTGAAGGTTGGGGCGGAGGGCGCGCTGCGCGCCGCCCAGGGAGCTCACGAATGCATCGCCGAGTTCCGGGAGCTGCGCGAGCAAGACGACCTGGTGCCCATTGCTCTGGGCATCGGCGTCAACACCGGGTCGATGTTGGTCGGTAACGTGGGCAGTGAGCAGCGGATGGACTTCACGGTCATCGGCGACGCCGTCAACGTGGCAGACCGTCTGCAAAGCCATGCCGCAGCAGGGCAGACCCTCTGCGGCGCAGCAACGCGGTCCCTCGTCGGTTCGGGCTTCGCTTTCGACGCCGGTCGGGATCTCGCGCTGAAGGGCCGGCAAGAGCCGGCGCTGGCATTCCTGTTGCGCGGCTGTCCGTGAACGCCTCGGTCGGAAGACCGAGTATCACTGGCGGTGGGGCCACCCGCGCCGGCGGAATCGCTTGGAACGGTCTCAAGATGGCTTGGGCGTTGGCGGGCGCGGATAACAGAGTATCAAGTGATTAGGCCTGACCCTGTTCACGAATCCGCGGCTCGGACACGTCGTTCGTGACAGCCGCGCCAATGACCACTTAGGTAACATCACTTCATGAGGCCACACGATGGGTGGTCGTCATTGACGTTAGGCACTGTCTTCTCTGCCGGAGTTTCTGCCCAACGGAATCCTCCTTCCGAGGCACAGAGTGTCTCCTGGTTTAGGCCGCCAGACGGTCCAACTTGCGCTGACGTTCTACACCTTGACCTCCCGCTGCGGCTCGGGCATGTGCGGTCATGGTTCATTTCACACGTTGGGGCGTCCTCTTGCTAGTCGTGGCATCATCTGCCGCTTGCGATCGATCCGGTAGTAAGAAGGACAGCGGGGAGAAAGAAACCAGCGGCGCTGCCGCCGATGCCAAGCCTGAAGTCGGCACGGCATGCACCAAGGATGGCAAGCAGATCTGCACCAGCAAGAAGTCGGCGCTGGTATGCGACGCCGCCAAGTGGACCACGATGACCTGCCGTGGACCAAGGGGCTGTCGCGAAAAGAATGGCAAGGGGGTCTGCGACGGTCGAATCAACGAGCCCGGAGCGCTCTGCCTCAAAGAGAAGAACACAGGGTGCACCGCGGACCAGAAAGACCGGCTCGATTGCCGGAACGGTGAGTGGTTCGTGCTCGCCCACTGCCGCGGCAAGAAGGGGTGCCACATCGACGACGAGAAGGGCCTCCTCTACTGTGACCAGGCGGTCGCCTACGTGGGCGACGTATGCATGGTCGACAACGGTGCGGCATGCTCCCACGACGGCAAGGCGTTCCTGCGCTGCAAGAACGGCAAGTACTCCTTCGAGACCCGGTGCTTGGGGGCCAAGGGGTGCATGTACGACTACGACAAGGACCAGGTCAGCTGCGACTAGCCGAGCGAGCTCGGCCAGCTCGAGCTGGTTCAGAGATAGCAAGGGACGCGCACCAGGTTGGTCTCGGGGGTGGCGCAGCGGCGCCGATCAATGCGCCCTGCGCTTCGACATGGCGGCTGAGCTACCGATCCGCTCAGTCGGCGAGCAGCGCCAGCAGATCGTCTCGCGTCAGAGCCGTGGCGCGATCGGCATGGCCCAGAGCGGCGTCGGCCAGCGCACGCTTCCGCTCACCGAGCTCGAGGATCCGCTCCTCCACCGTGTCCTTGGCGACCAGCCTGAAGACCAAGACGGGGCGGTCCTGACCGATGCGATGGGCGCGGTCGGCCGCCTGGTCCTCCACCGCGGGATTCCACCAGGGATCGAGCAGAAAGACGTGGTCAGCCGCCGTGAGGTTGAGCCCCGTTCCGCCAGCCTTGAGCGAAATCAGCATCACCGATGGGCCATCGCTCGACTGAAAGGTGTTGACCACTGCGGCGCGATCGCGCGTGGCACCATCGAGGCGACAATAGGAAATGTCGGCCCCGTCGAGCTGTGGCTCGACGCGGTCGAGAAAGCTCGTCCACTGAGAGAAGACGAGCGCCTTGTGGTGCCCAGCGACCACCTCTTCGAGAGCCGCCAGCAGGCGCCGGAGCTTGGCCGAGGCCCGCGCTCGGCCGTCGGGCCCCATCGCGAATTCTCGCGCCTGGCCAGGCACCAAGGCAGGGTCGCAGGCCGCCTGTCGCAAGCGGAGTAGCGCCTCGAGCGCTTTGAGCACGCTGCCGCCGGCGGCCAGTTGGTCCACCACCTCTTTGTGAGTCGCCAAACGAATCGCCTCGTAGACCCCCCGCTCCTCCTCGTCGAGCTGGCAGTGCAGCACCGCATCAGTGCGAGGCGGAAGCTCGGCCGCGACCTCGCGCTTGAGCCGCCGCAGCAGAAACGGTCGAATGCGCTCGCGCAACCGCTCGGC
>JAUVCD010000867.1 GCA_030590865.1 Myxococcales bacterium
GCGGTGCCACCGGTGAGGGCAACGGCTTGGACGACGACGGCGACGGCGTCGTGGACAACGGCTGTTCGAGCTGCGCGCTGCCAGGCGAGGAGCCCCGTGTGGGGCAGCCCTGCTACACCGGCCAGCTCGCGACGCTGGGCGTGGGGGTGAGGGGAGGGACAGAGGGGAGATCGGGGTGCTCTGACGGCATCTCCAGGCGGCGCGCGCGGGGCGTGCCGGCTGCCGTGTCGCTCAGCTCTTGGTCGTCCGACTTCTTCGTTTCCGGCTCGTTGTCCCAGTCCTCCTCGCCCAGCGTGTCCTCATCCTGGACGCTCGGTACATGGGTTCGGGCGTAGCGGGCCGACTCTTGATGCCGGTCACCGCTCGTTTCGGCGGCGGAATCATCGGAGCGGTCCGAGGTAGCCGCGGCGCCGCCGACCTCAGGTCCGCCAGCGTTGCTGGCAAACATGGCGTTCACTGCGTCGTGGAGGGCGTCGACGGCCGCGGCAGTGCTCGCGCTCGGCTTGGCTTCGGGGATGGGCGGAGACTCTGCTTTGCTCTTGCGCCCAGGGCGGTCCGTGGTGCGCCGGGATGCTTGGCGCTGCTTGGCGCCTGCTTGCGGGCGGGTTTGCGGTCGCTCGGAGCGGCGCTTCTTCGGAGGGCTGGAGGCTTTCGGTATCTTCACCGCTGGGGGCGTGCGGCTCGTCGGCGGTGGTCGGAGGGTGTCGCCGGTGCGGCTGGGCACGGCGCTGCCGGTGCGGTCGATTCGCGACGGGGACGAGCTGCCAGCGACCCGGGTCGTGGCCATCGAGATGTCGTCGCCGGGCGCCACTTTTGCTTTGCGCCGAACGGTGGGCGTCTCGGGGCCCTCAGGTGCTGCGAAGAAGCTCTCCAGCTCCTCGATCCTGCCGAGGCGGCGAGGCTCGCCGCCGTCGCCTGGGATGAGCACATCCTCGGGAGTGATGTCGCGGCCGTGGATGGCTGCTTGCAGCTCCCGCATCGCCTTGAAGTAGACCTCCCGGCCGTCCACCGTGCGGACCGTCCAGCCTTCTAACTGCACCGATTCTTTGGGCCGGTAGACCTTGAATTGGTGGCCACAGCTGGTGCACTTGACAGTAGTGCCGCGGTTCGAGACGAGGGCCTCGTCGAACTCGTAGCGCGTGCTGCACCGATCGCAGGTAACGTCCATTTGCCGGTGTGCCGGGGATTCCCTTCAGATAGAGGGCGACAAGCCTGAGCTCGCCCCGAGCCCCTAGGGCAAAAACCTAGCACGGTTTCTCCTCAGGCCACGACTTCCGCGCGCCAGCGGATCTTTGTCCTCGTGGACGGCTGGGCGCAGGGCGGTTATGGACCCGCTCAAATCATGCTGGACCTACGCTATGTCGTCGACCATCTGGATGAAGTGCGCGCTGCCTTGGCCCGTCGCTCTGACAAGGACGCAGCGCTCTTGGAGCCGGTGGCCGAGCTGGCACGCCAACGGCTGAGCACCATGGCGGTCTCGCAGACAAAGGCCGCCGAGCGCAACGGGGCTAGCAAGGCGATGGCCAAGCTCGACAAGAGCTCCGCCGAGTTCGCCGAGCGCCGCGAGTTGCTCAAGCGCCTCAGCACGGAGGTCAAGACGCTGGAGCGTGAGCTCGGCGACGTGCAGGCGCAGCTAACCGAGCAGCTGTCTCGCATTCCGAACATTCCTGACCCGAGCGTGACGGTGGGCGCCTCGGAGGCGGACAACGTGGTGGTCCGCGAGGGAGGCAAGAAGACCGATCCGGGCTTCGAAGTGAAAGCTCACTACGATATCGGCGTACAGCTGGGGATCATCGATTTCGAGCGGGCGGCGAAGCTGTCGGGGCCACGGTTCACCGTGCTGTTCGGTGCGGCGGCCCGGTTGGAGCGTGCCCTCATCAACTTCATGCTCGATCTCCACACCACCGAACACGGCTACACCGAGGTGCTGCCGCCCTACCTGGTGAAGAGCGAAAGTCTCTACGGCACCGGACAGTTGCCCAAGTTCGAGTCCGATCTGTTCAAGACTCACAAGAGCGATCCTGACAAGAGCTATGATCTCTACCTGAGCCCGACGGCCGAGGTGCCTCTCACCAACCTGCACGCTGGCGAGATCCTCGCGGGCGATGAGCTGCCGCTGGCCTATGCGGCCCACACGCCGTGCTTTCGCAGCGAGGCTGGCAGCTATGGGCAAGACGTTCGTGGCATGATCCGGCAGCACCAGTTCAACAAAGTCGAGCTCGTGCGAATCTGCCGCCCCGAGGACGGGGCTGCCGAGCTCGAGCTGCTCACCCAGCACGCTGAACAGGTCCTCCAAAGGCTCGGCTTGCACTATCGCTGCGTGGAGCTGTGTACCGGCGATTTGGGCTTCTCAGCCGCCAAGACCTACGACCTCGAGGTGTGGCTTCCTGCCCAGGCAAAGTACCGGGAGATCTCCAGCTGCTCGACCTGCGGTGATTTCCAGGCGCGGCGCGCCAAGATGCGCTACCGGGCCGAGCAAGGAAAAAAGCCTCGGTTGGTGCATTCGATCAATGGCTCAGGCCTGGCGGTGGGGCGCACCGTGGTCGCCATCTTGGAACAGTATCAGCAGGCAGACGGTACGGTCGTCGTGCCCGAGGTGCTGAGGTCGCAAATGGGCTGTGACGTGATTCGCAAGGCTTGAAGTGAGTCGCGCCCGGTTGGCGCGACCTCTGGCTGCTGCGCCCAGCGCAGGCTCGTTCAAAGGGCTGACCGGCAGAGCAACGGCCCGGCGACGCGAGTCCTGCGGCTGAGGGGGCATTGGGGGCACCCGCTTTGTTGGCCCCATTAGGCGGCTCATGGAAGAGCTGGGGCGGGCCCCAGCGGCCAATCTGTCATGGCGCTACCCCAGCGAACTCCTTCTTGGCACGGCGACGCTTTCAACAGCGACGAGCTCTGCGCCCACGACGAACCGCTGATCTCGGTCCGCTACCCTGAGCTGTTTGGCGTCGATGAGCCGGAGGACAGCGAGCCCTGGTGCGTCGATCGCGGTGATGTGATTGACGTGATGAGCACCGCTCGGATTCGTGAGGCCATCGCCTCGGGGGAGCTGAGCCGGGCCACCAAGGTGTGGCGAGACGGGAGCGGCTTCTGGCTGCCCATCGCAGAGTTATCCGAGCTGGTTGGCGATGTCGGCTTCGAGTGCGAGTGGCGGGAGCCAAGCCACACCCCTGATGATGAGACTGGGGAGACAGCTCCCGAACAGTCCTGCATTCGCCGTCGACCGGGTGCGAGCAGTGGCCAGGCTTGGGACCGTGGCGGGATCGACG
>JAUVCD010000488.1 GCA_030590865.1 Myxococcales bacterium
AACCCAATGAGCGGGTTCAAACTGAGCGGCGGCGTCGACGCTCGCTGAGGTCGTCTTCCCTGACGGGAAGCCCCCACTGCTTGAGCGCTTCGAGCACGATCAGGCGGTGGGATTTTCCCGTCTCGGCGTGAGCGCGGCGCATCTCCTGGGCAAGGTACATTGGGATCCGAACGGTCAGCGGGTGCTCGGGTTCCTGGGCCGCCCGAGGAGCTGCCGACTTCACCGCACGAGGCTGAACCTTGGTACTCGGAAAGCTCTCAGCCAAGTCGTGCAATGCGGACTCGGCGTTGATGGCTCCGAGGTTCTTCTTGTTCTTCACCATTACTGTACTCCTGCACTAATGCGTTGCTGCGAAACCGCATGACTGTCTGCAGTAATACAGTCATCGAGTTCTTGGGCCAGATCGGCAACTTCACGAGCCGCCGGGCTGCTGGGGTCATCGAGTACGGGGGTGCTTCCCGAGTACTGACCCTCGCGGTAGGCGACTCGATCCGCCCAGGTCGTCTCGAAGAGAGGCAAGCCCTGGGACTTGGCTTGAGCCATGGCGTGCTGACCAACGTGGGTACGGGGATCGATGCGATTGAGAAACACCCGGCACGCGATATTGCGGCCGGTGAGATCCCTGGCCTGCCTCACAATCTTGGCGGTCTTGATGGCCTCGACCAGGTCCGCTTCACCGGGTTGGGCTGGAATGATGACCACATCGGCTGCGCCTGACGCGTAGACCAGGAGGCGGGCGGCGGCACCGGCACAATCAACGAGCACGTAGTCGTGAGAAGCAACCGCAGACCGTACCGTATCCAAGATCGCCTCGTCATCCGTGCACTCGATGGCGGTGAGGTCGCCGAAGGCAGTGCCTTGCTCCTTGGCGCGCCCATGCCACCGAGAGAGGGCCCGGGTGGAGTCGGCATCAATGATGGCGACACTGTGGCCCTGCTTGGCCCAGAAGGAGGCCAAACAGCCTGCGGCCGTGGTCTTCCCTGGGCCGCCCTTACTGCTCGCAAAGGTAATGACTGGCATACTGCACTCCTGTCTTACTGCAGTGCTGCGTGAAGTAGGTACTGCATGACGGATATCCTGCAATCCTGCTTGCAGCAAATTTTCGGCAAAGACGGGCAGGGCGCAGCGTGGACAGGTTCGACCGACGCTATCCCGCAAGCCGCTCGTGCTGGTGCCCGCGCTCATAGGCCGTGGTGATCAACGGCGTCGGTGCGGGCGTGGTTGGTGGCGGCTTCGATGCAGGCCGTGGTCGAGCTGGCGGGGGCGGTCAGGTCGGAACGCGCTGGCGAAGTACGCCACCTATTTGCGTGACCAGACGGTATGAGCGATGAAAGCCTCCGTGGAGACTGTTCAATCTGTCAACGGCGTCCCCATACGCCTTACCGGTGAACGGTGGACGCACATCGTCGAGAACCACGACGAGCTTGCTGGTCGCATGGATGAGGTCCTGAATGCCATTGAGGACCCGGAATGGGTGAGCACGGGATACGGCGGCGCTCTCATCGCTTGGCAAAACCGTGGCCGGCATCGGTGGCTGGGTGTATTCTATCGAGAGACGAGCAAGAAGGACGGGTTCGTAATCACGGCCTTCCTGACACAAAAACCAAAACGAAAGCCCAAGGTATGGCCCTAGCAGCGATCACCAAAAAAGACGTCACCAAGATTCTTGGTGCGGTCGATGGTTTTTTGAAGATACCGGCGAAGCGCTTCTGGGTCGACTACGACGAAGAGGCGGACGTCCTGTACCTCAGCTTCCGCAAGCCTCAGCACGCGTCCGAAAGCGATCTACGCGATGACGGGGTCATCGTTCGCAAATCACGAGGTGAAGTTGTCGGTCTGACCATCCTCGACGCATCAAATCGGTAGCGCGTCCAAACGCCTTCAATCCTCCCAGAACCCGTTGAAGCGATCGGCGGCGAGCTGAGTATACGCCACCGTGTGCTGGATGTTCTTGTGGCCGAGGTAATGCTGGATGGCGCGGGTGTCCTGGCCGTCGTTGGCAAGCTTGAAGCCGGTGGAGTGGCGTAGCATGTGCGGGTGGACGGGTATGGGGGCTGGCCCCTCTTCCTTTCGTGCTGCCCGGAAGAGATCACCCGTTTCGCTTTTCCTGATTGCGGCTGGCACTGCGCCTACGTCGTTTCGCCGCAGCCGCTCGCTTCTGTTTCTTACGAATCGACGGCTTGAGGTAGTGTTCACGTCGGCGTGCATCTTTGAGAATTCCTGCCGCCTCAACCTTCTTCTTGAAGCGTCGCAGCAACTTCTCGATGTGTTCCCCGTCTTTCGCTGTCACACTCGTCATGCTCGCCTCGCAGTAAGCAGGAGTCGCCGGTCCAAGAGCCTCAGGAGGGGCACGCCTCGCAATGAGAAAGAGAGACGCAGTTAACCGCGCCAATCGTTGCGCGGCAACTTCAATCTGCCCAAAACCCGTTGAAGCGATCGGCGGCGAGCTGGGTGTAGGCCACCGTGTGTTGGATGTTCTTGTGGCCGAGGTAGTGCTGGATCGCTCGCGTGTCCTGCCCGTCGTTGGCGAGCTTGAAGCCGGTGGAGTGGCGCAACATGTGCGGGTGGCAGGGTAGGGCGAGGCCGGCAGCAACGCCGGCGCGCGCAACGACCTTGCGAAACGCCGAGGGGGTCATCGGACCTTTGCGCTCGCTCACGAAAACGTAGGGGCTCGCCTTCGACTTGCGTTCGAGCTGGCGCAGCGCACGCAGCTCAGGGCCGCGCAGCGGGTGCGTCGACGGGATGCCGTTCTTGCGACGACGGACGTGCAGCAAGCCTTGCTCGAGGTCGACCTGGTCCCAGCGGAGGGAAGTCAGCTCGCTGACGCGCAGCCCGTGACGGAAGGCCACGAGGATCATGGTCGCGTCGCGGTGGCCGTGGCGGCCGAGCTTGCCGGCGGCGGTGATGAGGCGGTCGACCTCGCCGGGGGTCAGGTGCTCACGGCTACGAAGCTCGGCGTTGGGCCGGCGGCGGGGTGGGGTAGGGCGGTTGGCGTTGTCGCTCTCGGATGAACTTTCCCGAAAACGACCACTGGGGAGGGTGACGACGTTGGTCATAAGGCCGCGAAACTACACGACGGGGCTGACAGGACTTTCCCAAGAAGGGTCATCTTAGGGAGAGATTCCCGTTCACGGCGAAGGCTCACTCTAAGATGCTGGTATACGCAACTCTGGCCGCAAGTGCTGCCCCCTCAATTACAGATTGAGGCTCAAGCGTCAGCACGAGAAAGGACTTCTCGTCGACTTCTACATCCATTTGTGCAGATAGCGCGCCGTTTCTCGTGGTGAACTCGAAGTATTCGTTTGTATCCGCGTACCCGTTACCAGAGTTTGAATATCGGTACATTCCACCGACGATATACATAAGGATGGCTGGGTAATCGCCAGTCTGCGTTGTCCCGTCTGCCATTTGAAACGAATACCCAGACGCCAACTGTACTTTGACACCGTGATACTCGCCAACGTCGATCTCGCTCACGACGAGCTCGACAGCAGAATCAGGTGACAATGTAATTGCGCGGGCCTCGCCATCCACTACGATCCAGTCTTCACCCGTCTCGGTGACAGAAATTGAAGCGATGGTGAGATCAGCTGACTGAATCTGAGCGTCCTGAGTGCTCGGTCCGTTGGCGCGGAACGCAATCTTGCCACGCCCCCAGTCATCGTCGCCGCCACCGCATCCAGATGCCACAACGGCGATCACGCACACAAGGTTTGACATTACGCGCATACAGACACCTCTCGACTCACTGTGTCGTTACTCGACATTCTTGCGTCGAGAAACGCTACCGGAATACCAAAAGAACAAAACACTCACTGAATGAAAAATCTCTAGTTGGGCGGAGCGGCGCCAGGCCTGCCAGCGAGTTGTGCCTCAAGGGCCGCAACACGGGCTATCAGATCCTTTATGACCTCATTCTGGGATGAAACTGTCGCAGACAGGTCGCGGGAAAGCTCGACTTCTACATCGCCGTTCTCGTCTATTGTCTCGTGTTTACCCTGGAGAAACGGATGGAGTGTCGAATGGTTCAGTTGGTGTCCAATATCATCAGGATCATACTCGCCCTCCGGTAGACGCTCCATCGACAGAACCGCATTATATGCAACCTCTGTAGACTCAGGGTACGGAGTTCGATCATAGTAGATGAGCGCTGAGACTGAATAGTCGACGTATTGTTCTCCGGCCACATAGAGTTCATAGGTTGAGTAACAGCTACTTGAGCCGGCCGAGACACAATCACTGAACTCCCCCTCGTTTGCTAAAACACCGCTTCCTGCATTCACGCCGCCGGAGAACCTCCCGTTCCCGGAAACGTCGAGCGTGTAGGCGGGGGCATTCGTCCCGATGCCGACCCGGTTGTTTGTTGTGTCGACCACCAGCACATTGTCGGTGGTGTCCACCCTCAAATCGCCCGTGAACCGCCCCGTCCCACTCACGTCGAGCTTGTAGTCGGGGCTGGGGTTCCCGATTCCAACGTTGCCGTTGCCCTTTATCCTCATGAGCTCAGTCGCCCCCGTTGAGAACTGGAAGTAGTCGGCTGAGGAGTTGATGTCGAACGTCATTCGGCCTGCGGAGTCAAAATCCATATGCGAGGTGGGGGTCGAGAAAGTCACCCAGTTGCTGGGCGAATCAATCAAGAACTCGAGATACTCACTACCTCGCTCGAATTTTATGTGACCGCCCTTCACATGAAGCCTCCGCCCCGGATTCGATAAGCCGATACCAACAGCATCCGACGTATGAGTTGTGTAGACGGTTCCCGAGCCGCTGGTCCACTCGGTATCACTGGCCTGCGCCGGCTCAGCCAAGACAAGGCTTGCGAAGACAACAACGATCGATAGCAGCTTCCTCATAATTCCCCCTTTGCCCAAGAATATCGGTGGTTGGCTACACGGTCGCCACAGCTCAATGAGCGACCGTCTCACCGAAGTGGCTACCAGACACCCGGCCAAATGTATATCGGGAATATCCCGTACACCGGGATAACCATACCGATAAACCGAGCCAACCAACGGGGGCGGGAACAACGCGAATTGCTGCGGTGGGGCTGCTTGAGCGCATTCGGGCGGATGCAAAACTCCTCGACCTCGCACCGGATCTTCATCCTCGTTGATGCGCCAACGCTCCCAGCCCTTGTCTTTGTCGCGTCCTCGCTCGCGCTCCTGCTTGAATTCGGCGACGCGCGCCTTGCGGTGCGGCTCCCATTCGGCCTTGGCCTGCTCGTACTCGGCGCGGGCTTTGTCCAACTCCTTGCCGAGCCCGCCGCGCTCCAGTGACCGGACCTCGCTGCGCGTCGCAAAGAGGCCGGTCGCGAGCAGCGATGCGCTCCTTCTCCGAGTCGCGTGCGGCGTCTTTGCTCGGCCTCAGCTCCGGCCGTCGAGCGACGTCGAGATCTTGCCGAGCCTGTTCGAGCCGCGGCTCCAGCGCTCGAAGCTCAACCCGCGCGTCATCAATCGTCCGGTTGTGCTCCTTGGCCACCCGTGCGACCTGGCCGCGGACCTTGGGGTCGTCGATCAACGTCCGGATCTCGGTGTCGAGTTCCATCAAGTCGCGCTGCGCGCCCTTGGCTTGCTTGTGCAGCCGGGCGCCGTCACCACGGCCGAGCTTTGCCTGCACCGGGTGCTGCTCCCTGAAGTCGACGGTCGCCTGCCGAAGTGCCCCGTAGCGCTGCGCCGTCCGTTCACGCTTCTCGTACAGCACGCGAACTTCCGGCAGCTGCTCGAAAGCTGCCTTGGCGATCAACGGTTCACGCGCTTCAACCCGCCGCAAATGGACTGCGCGCAGGACAACTTCAGACGGGGAGAGCTGCTCGGCTTTGCGAGTCTCCGCCGCAAGCTCGCGACGCGCCGCCTGCGGCCTCTACAACCCAAAACCATGCCCGTGACCGCGCTTCTGTTCGTGTTCGAGCCGCTTCTCCTTCTCCTTCTGCAGCGCTAGCCGTGCCTCCGGGACATGAGGCCGCACCGCCACCTCGAATATCTTCGCCTGGCGGATCTTGGTGTTGTGCTGCTCGGCCTCCTGCTCGGCACTCCGCTGCAGCTTCGGACTTTCGAGCTTCTTGTCGAGAGTCTCCTGCAAGCGCTCGACGTTCGCGGCCATGCGCTTTTCTGTGGCCGCAAGCTCTTTGCTCTCCTTGGCGCCGAGACGAGCTTTGACCGGGTGCTTCTTCTCGAAATCTTGGCGGCGCTTGGCCGCGAAGCGATGCGCGCTCTTTGCGGCGTCGAGGTCCCGGCTGTCGCGCGCGACGTAACCGGCAAGCACAGTCTTTTTGTCCAGCGGCTCCCTGACGCTCCATTGCTTTGCTTCTCGATACTCCCGCAACACCTTCCGCGGCTCAGTCTCAGACACCCATTGTGACACTTGCCCGCGCTCCTTCTCCTGCGGCTCCTGGGCCTTCTCGATCTCGGGCTCGGACACGTCTCGAGCGGGCTCGGCAACCTCCCGGCTGTGCTGCTGCCTCTGCTCCCACTCCTGTCGGAGCCGCTCAATCTTCGCGCGTGAGTGGATCGGGGTCTCATCGCGCGGGCTTTGCTCCCGGATCCGCGGCTCCTTGGCCTTCTCGATCTCGGGCTTCGGCGGCACGGCTTTCTGGGCCAGCTTCTGCACCGCGCGCTCCTGCTGCACGAAGTCCTGAACATTCTCCTTCTGCGCGGAGCTGCCCAAGCGCGCGTACAGCTGCTCTCGACTCGAAAACGTCTGCTTGTCCCAATGCAGCTGCACCGCATCGCGCTGGCGACTCATCGCCACATACGCCAGCTCCCGATTCCAATACTTGCCCGCGTACACGACAACCTCGTCGACCGACCTCCCCTGCGCGCGATGCAGCGTGCTCGCAAACCCGTGCTCGACCTGGTTGTACTCCCTGGCGTCAAAAGCAATCCGGCGCGACTCGTCGCCATCTAGACGCACCGCCATCTGGCTGCCCTTGATCTTCTCGACCGTGCCCAACGTACCGTTGACGACACCGAGCTCGTCGTTGCGCAGCCGGAAACAGATCCTGTCGCCGGCAGCGAAATTCCGCTCCCCCTCCTCCGTCTGGATAGCGTGGTCTTTACCGAGCGCGCCATCGGCGCGCAGCCGACTGCGCGCCGCTTCGTTAAAGGCGGCGACGTCGCGGCGCTCGTGCGCCAACATCAAAACCTCTTTGCCCTGCCGCACCTCCTGGTGCCACGCGTCGACCACCGCGCGCATCGCCTCTGCCTTGTCCGCGTGCCCGCGCAACAACCCCATGCGCTCGTAAGCCTTGAGGCCCTTTTCGGCATCGCCGTGACGGATCTCATTGTTGGCCTTGGCCTGCCAAGCGTTGCGCTGCCGGTGGACCTCAACGAGCTGCGCTTTGCCGTGACGCTCGGCGAGCAGCCGCAT
>JAUVCD010000176.1 GCA_030590865.1 Myxococcales bacterium
CGACAGCCGCCAACTGGTCGCCAACCGCTGGGCCGAGCTGCGAACGTGCCTGCTCGGCACAGGCCTGCCACCAGGAGCCCGTCCGAGCCAGCTGCTGCGGAGCATCCAGCTCAGCGCCACGCTGCAAGACCATGGCTCCCAGTGGCCCCGATCATGCGTCCCTTACGCCGAGCAGCTCGATCAGGCACTGGCATCACCAACGATGCGGACCGCATTGGGCGTGCTACCGCAAGCACGAGAGCTCTTGTCGGCTCCGCAGATCGTGGACCGAGGCGCCGAGATCGACGCGCTCTTCGCTGCCCTCGAAGCGGCACAGCTCCCGCTACCCAAGAACCGCCGTGCCGTGCCACAACCGCCTGCACCGGCCCAGGCCACGTTGCACCGCAGCGAGCTCGGGCTCCTGGGGACGACGCCTGATCTGCACTCGATGAAAGTAACCATCGATCCCCAGAGCGGTCAGGTGGCGCGCTTGCTGCTAGAGCAGAGCCCGCCGCTGCTGTGCAGCCTCAACGCCGGACCTCGAGACCAACGGTGGGCCCAAGCATCGTGCCGTTCACTGGCCAGCTCGACCGGTGGTCAGGATGAGCTGCGACTCGCACGCTCTGAGCCAGGCAGCGCCGATCTGGTGTACCGGCAGGACGTCACCGGGAAGGACGGCTTCTACGATGTGGCCTCAGGGCTGCGAGTGTGGCGACCTCGGGATGCCCGCGCACAGGCGGTGGTCCGCAAGAGCGGGGTCACGACGGTGCTCTACGCCGAGACCCGTGGCGAAGGCATCGACAGGCATGTCACCAGCCGTCGGCTGGTCCATCTGAGGCCCGGCCGAGCACCTTCGAATCGGCGACTTCCCATTCCCAGGAACGCGCAAACACTGTTGCTCCCCCACGGGCTCATGTGGTGGGCCCACAGCGACAGTGAGCGGGGTGCAAAACTGTTCGGTCAGCGGCTCTCTGACTCGGGCCCTGGGGCTGACCAGCCCCGGCGGTGGCTTGGCAAACGCGAGCTCATCGGCCGGCTTCCGACGGGCTCGCGCCATGTTGCCGACTGCGCCAGCGGCACCACCCAGGCGGTGCTCTTCTCCACCCGCGGGAGTGAGCCTCGACACACCCTGCTGTTCCGCGAGCAAGCCATGTTCCAGAAGCTCGTCGATGTCGGCGTGGTGTCTGGTGCGCCAGCGCTGAGCTGCCACGGCGACACCGCCATCTTGCTGCAGCGGCGAGGCAACCAGATCGCTCGCATGAACTGCACCATCGACGGCTGCCGCCAGGCCTCGACCAGCCCTTTGCCCGGCTTTGACGACGGCGTGGCCGCCGTGGCGCCCATCGGACCGAAGCTGATACTGGTCTGGACGCGCCCCGGCGAACCGGTCCGGCTGCGCATGGGCGAGCCAGACACGCTGCATCAGGTCGCCGATGAGCTGTTGTTCGACGATGAGGAGCATGATGGCCTGGAGCCGATTGCGCTCCGGCTAGTGAGCAACAACGGGCTCGCCTTGCTACTGCTGAGCACCCGAAACGGAAGCACTTACGGAGTGCGCATCCCAACCTCGGGCCGCGCCGCGCCCCTGCAAGTCGTGCGCTGGTAAGCGGTCAGAGCTGACCGTCGCGGACCGGTCTTGGGGGGAGCACCAGCCCCAACACCGGAATCGCAGCCGTTGCCATCAGCCCATAAGCCGCACCAATCGCCAATTGGCCGAACAGACCGACAGCCGCGACCAGGGCCAGCACGACTGGGAACCACAGCAGGACCATCACCAGCAAGGGGACCAGGGAAGCGAGCCACGCCCACCAACCCCCACCCGCGGGACTTCGAGCGACTAGCGCCAGCATGCCGGCGGCCAAGGCGGGCACGATGAACAGGTAGCTCCCCTCGGGAAGCAGGACGGCCACCGCTATCGTGAGCAGTCCCCACAGAGACCACCCGCCGGCGTAACGAGCCACCACGGACTGGCGTTGCACCCGCCTAGTCCGGACGACGAGGCAGCAAACGGTGGCTGCGACCACTGCCGGCACGCCCACCAATGGGAATACGCTGTTCGCTCCGAATTGGTGCACCAGGCCGGCCGCTGCCAGCAGGCCGACGAGCACCGCGCTGACGGTGGTGACGAGGACAATCACGGCTAGCGTGGCGCCCAGGATCCATCCCAAACCACTCCAGAACCGGGGCTGTCGTCGTGCAGCGCCGGCGGCCCCCCCCCAAAGAAGCGCCACCGCCAACAGTGCCAAGGGTAGCGACCAGCTGCGCGGCCAGTGGACGACGCAGAAGCCCAGCACGTCGAACCAAACCGCATCCCCACCGCGACTCAAGGCCTCGAGATCCGCCGCGGCGAGGGCGTCCAACAGGGCCAGAGCATTGTCGCCGTGATGTTGCAGGCTCGCCGTGCTCAGGTGTTGGAGATTGTCCTGAGCCGTGTGGTAGTGCCGCGCATCATCGAGGAATGCGAAGTTGTACCCCACCAAGCCGCCACGCCGAAAGACGGTGAGATCCGTGTCGTTGGGCATCCGCTCATAGACGGCGCTGAACAGAGAGCTGGTGATGGGTCGGTCCAGGGCGCCAGCAAGCAGCCGGACGAGGCCCGCGGTCGGCCCCGCTGTTTCGAACATCATGCTGGGACCCGAGGTGCCGCGAGCTTCCAGGTTAATCACCACTCGTGCCTGCTTGGCCATGGGGTGCTTGGCCATGAAGAGCTCAGCGCCGAGCAGTCCTACCTCCTCGCCATCGTCAATCAGCAGCACGATGGTGTTGCGCCGATCAGGACGGGTCGCGAGCACCCGGGCTACTTCAAGCACCGCTGCGACCCCGGCACCATCATCAGCGGCTCCCGGCCCAGCAGGTACCGAGTCGTAATGGGCCACGAGCAAGATCGCTTCGGGCCCACCGGGCAGGGTGACCACGATGTTCTGCACCTCGCTGCACCTGCCATGGCGACCGCAGCTAAATCCGCGCTGCACTTCAGGTTGGTAACCCAGTGCCAGAAGGCGAGCGACGATCCGCTCGCGGACGGCAGCATTGGCGGCGCTTCCCACGGGATGAGGCGCCCCATCGCCGAGCAGCAGGCGCAGCTGCACCAGCGCCCGCTCGGCAGAAAACAACTCGGAGGCGGCGTTGGCTGCCACCGGCGCAGGCGCCGCAAAGCGCAGCCAAGCCACACTAAGGGCAGCCAGAAGCGTTAGCGCGACCAGTAGCCCTTTGAGGTGGCGTCCCGATAGGCGACGCCCCGACGGCCCGGTCATCGACTCAGGCGACGACACGACAGCAATTTCTGCCGTCCTTCTTGGCCGCATAGAGCGCCCGATCGGCGGCATCGACGAGGGCCTGCGACGTGTCCGCAGCGGCCTTGCCTAACCCTGCGATGCCGATGCTCACGGTGACGTGAAGCACGACCTCATCACAGGTGAAATCGGCCTCGTCGACGGCGACGCGCAACCGCTCGGCCAGCAGGCTAGCCTGCTTCTGATCGGTCTCCCGGCACAGCACCACGAACTCCTCTCCGCCATAGCGGATCACGACGTCCTCAGCCCGCACCGCCTCGGTGATCAGCTCGACAAAGCGCCGCAACACCAAATCGCCCGCACGGTGCCCATGCACATCGTTGACCTCCTTGAAATGGTCGAGATCGAGCAACAACAGGGTGAGCGGTGACTCGTGCCGGGACGCAAAGGCGACCTCCGCAGCCAGGCGGTCGTCGAAGTAGCGACGATTGTACGCACCGGTGAGCGCGTCGCGCAGCGCAGCGCGGGACATGGTTCGCGCGTATCTGGTCTCGTCGTCCCCCGCCGCGCTGACCCGTAGCACCGTAGCCGCACCGAGGCGGATCTTGTCACCGATCCCAACGGGTTGCTCACCTTCGACGGGCACGCCATTGAGGAAGGTGCCGTTGCGACTCCCGAGATCGGCAAGCCGGTACTGTCGCTCCGCTGAGTCGTAGCGAATCACGGCGTGTTTTCGGGAGATCTCGGCATCTCCCAAGGGGATGTCGATCCCGCTCTGGCGACCCATCTCGAAGCTCAGCTGGTCGCGACGGAGGGGGAAGATCTCCCCGACGTGCTTACCTCCGATCACGAGCAGCAACATGCCCACGTCGTCGGAGGCAACCGACGATTCGCCGACATGCGCAGCGATGTCGCCGGTCGTATCGTCGGACCACTCGGCTTCCGGCTCGACCATAAGAGGACGATCAATAGACGCCTCGTCGAGAAATCGCAAATGCGACCGGCCGACACACCTGGCGCGGGCGCTCGCCTGGCCTCGGGCGAACGGCATCCCACTTACACACGCTCGACCGGCCGGGCCGAGAGAAACTGGAAGCGCAACAGCAAAGCAACCGCCACGGTGGTGAGTCCAGCGCAGAGGCCCCACCACAAGCCCACCGCTCCGATGCCCACCGCAAATGCCAGCAAAATGCCCAAAGGCATGCCGATGGCGTAGTGGCCTGCCAGATTGACCCCCAACATCCACTTGGTGTCTCCCATTCCACGAAGGATGCCACTGGCAACGCTCTGCAAGCCGTCGGAAATCTGAAACAGGGCCGCCACCATCAACAGTGGGCGCGCCGCCTCGATGATCTGCGGCTGATCGGTGAGGACCGCGGCAAGGGGCCTGGGAAATGCCATTAGCAGGACGGCACAGACCGCCATGAAGCTGCCGCCGAGAGCCACGCTCGCCAGGCCGGCCTGGCGCGCACCATGCTGGTCACCGGCACCGACGGCACGACCGACTCTCACCGCCGCGGCGGCGCTGATCCCCAAAGGAACCATGAAGGTGGCAGACGCCAAGGTCATGGCCACCTGATGGGCCGCCACCGCCACCGTTCCTATGGTTCCCATCAACACGCCGGTCAGGCTGAACAACCCCATCTCCGCGAAGCGCTGCAACCCAATGGGCCAACCGAGGCGCACCGCCTTGGCGAGCAGCGGCTTCACAGGAGCACGGCTCACCAGCTGGTCGCCCCCAGTGGTGCGAGCTGCGACGATCACCACTACGACCTGCACGTAGGTCACGATGGTACTGGTCAGCCCGGCGCCGACGACGCCGAGCGCAGGCATGCCCAGAGCGGGCAACCCGATGCGCTCCAGCCCTCGGTCACCAAAGACCAACAACCAGTCGAGCGGCAGGTTGAGCAGATTGGCGACCACCGTGCCGACCACCATCGGTCGGGTCACGGTGTGAGCCTGAAGATAGGCGCGAAGTACCGCGAAGAGCATGATGGGCGGCAGGGCAGCGAGCCGAGCGTTCACGTAGGCAGACGCCTGTTGCGCCGTGACGGGTTCGATGCCGCAGCTTTCGAGGAGCGTCGTCGTCAGAGAGGTCACCAGCATCAGCGGCAGGCTGAGAGCGGCGACCAGCCAGACGCCCTGCCACATGACGACCCGAGCCCGTCGCGGCTGCCCGGCTCCCAGCGCCTGGGTGATGAGCGGATCGACGCCCAAGACCGCGCCCATCCCAAACAGAGCAAAAGCGAAGAACACGGCGTTTCCCAGGCCGACGGCGCCGAGCTCGGTCTCGCCAATGCGCCCGACGACGGCAGTATCGACGGCGCCGAGCAGAATGAAGCCAACATGAGCCGCCGCAATCGGCCCAGCCAGGCGGATCAGCTCGCGAAGCTCACGGCGCATCGCGCCTCGTTGGCCGCCCACCTCCGGGGTCACCAATCGGCGTTGAGGATCGGCAAGAAGGGCACCGTTGACGGCGAAGCTTGCAACGGGATACGAATGTCTCGACGTCCCCTAAACAGGTGCCAGCCGACGGGCCAGCCGTATTCGGATCATGGGATCTCACCGCTGCCGGTAGTAGCGCCACCAAAGACGCGACGCCAGGCCGGATAGCTGCACCAGATGCGGCCCGGCCGGAATCGCTGCTGCCCGCCTCCTTTTCCCATTGCTAACACTGGCTGACTAGCTGACCCTCGCATCATGGTCGTCGCTCTCAAAGTGCATGGCCGCGAGCCGCTGCGGCGACGGCTTCGTCAGGTCCAAACCTCGGCGATGGGCTCCTTCGGGTTCGTCGTGATCTGCCTTGGCGCATTGGTCACAGCGCTCACCTTCTCGAAGAGCTCCGTCATTGGCCTGAGCCTGGGCGGCCCGATCGTGCTGGTCGGCCTGCTCTTCGTGGTGCTGGCCTTGACCGCCAACCGGCGCGCGCGCCGACAGCACCGCAAGCGCTTGGCGGCGCTGGCCGAGACCCTGGTACGAGCGCCGCCGCTTTCGCCGATTGCAGATGCCGAAGGGCGATGCCTGGTCAGAGGACGAGTGCGGGTGCTCGCCTTTCCCTCGGGCGCTGATCACAACCTAGCAGCCAAAGCGATCCGTGAGGTAGGGACTGGGAAGGACGACCGCCTGGCGATGACGAATAGCAGCGCCGACGTAACCGACATCAACGAGGTGCGCAGCTGCGGCCGCTTCGCGGTCATCGATGACTCGGGCGTGGCTGTCATCGATCCCGACGACTTCGAGGTCGTCAGCCGCGAGACCGTCGACCCCTTCTTGCCGGTGGTCGTCACGGCTGAGCAGGACGATCTGGTCGAGATTGTCGGCACGGGCCGACGGGTGCCCGCCACCACCGCGGACGGGGTCGCCGAGCTCCTCGGCCAGGCCGGCTATCGAGAGGCGGGGCGCAAGGTGTTGCTCTTCGAAGGAGCGGATGAGCCCGTGCTCATCGTGGGAACGCGGCGGTGACGGTGGCGGTTTCGGCGACCGCGACGCCCAGGAGGCGGGCGAGTCACCAATCCGCGTTGAGGATCGGCAAGAAGGGCACCGTGCCGTTCGGCCAGATGTTGAGGACGCCAATCTGCACGCCCTCGAGCTGGTCGGCCATGTTGATGATGCCGATCTGCACGCCCTCCACTCGTTCGGCGTAGTTCACCGCACCGATCTGAGTCCCCTCTAGGTGCTCGGCATAGTTGAACGGGCCGAGCTGGAAGCCGCTCAGCTTCCCCTCTGCTGCGCTCATGACGCCGATTTGGCCGCCTGCCGATTCGCGGCGAGCGAGGTTGGCCCAGCCGAGCTGTAGCCCGTTCACCTGGAAGGCAATATTGAGCGCCCCTAGCTGGGCTCCCTCGATGCTGCCGTATTCATCGTCGTAGTCCTCGTCGAGCAGATTGAGGACCCCTAGCTGCACGCCATAGATGGCCTCAGCCATGTTCACCAGACTGAGCTGACCGCCAACCGTTTCAGCTACGGCGTAGTTGAACCCCCCTAGTTGGAGCCCCCACGAATCGTCGCCTAAGACGTTGACGCCACCGAGTTGGATCCCGGCGAAATAGCGCTCGACGACGGTGACCGCACCAGCCTGAACGCCCATCACGCTCTTGTTGCCATAGGCCACCACACCGATCTGCGACAGGCCGAAGAAATCATCGCCAGTGTGGCTCACCAACGCCAGCTGGACGATGCCAAAAAACTCCTCATCAGTGGCGGCTACGACGCCCAGCGAGCCGAGGTGCACGGGACCAAAGAACCGCCCGTCGCTGCACCAACCCAACAGGGCAGGGCCGTCATAGTCTTCAGTGCAGAAGAAGACCGTCTCGGGATCGAGCGCTGCGGCTCGCTTGGGGCAGAGTGACAAAGTCAGCAACGCCGCAACGAGACTGAGGGCGCAGCCTAATGGTCGCGGACCGGGTCTCATGGATCGTCCTCCCAGTCGTCTTCGTATGAGTCAGGGAGAAACAGGTAGGTCAAACCAATCGATGTCGTCAGGTAGGACAGCCCGACCCGGCTGCGATCAGCATCATATTGCTTGGAGAAAAGTGCCCCGACTCGCAGCTCGA
Source organism: Myxococcales bacterium (assembly GCA_030590865.1). Classification (GTDB taxonomy): domain Bacteria; phylum Myxococcota_A; class Polyangia; order Polyangiales; family Polyangiaceae; genus JAPYTK01. The sequence continues at coordinate 7,766 of JAUVCD010000176.1, forward strand.
TCTCCAGCTCGCCTAGGCGCAACGCCAGCGGAACCAGCTGGGGTTGGACGAAGATGAAGGGCGCCGGCTCAAAGCGGTCGGCCTCGGCTCGCGAGGGATCGGGCGTGAAGAGGTAGCCACCCGAGAGCCCGGTGCCCACCGCGATTTCGTCGGAGAAGGCCAGATAGGCATCAGCGCTAATGCCCAGGGGCATCACCAAGCCGTTGGTGCCAACGGTCGGAGCCACAAAGAAGGATGATCGAAACACCATGGTCGGGGATAACCCGACGTTCACCGCTAGGGCCGCGGCGCCGCCGCCGACTGGCGTGGCGCCGTATTGAGGGGTCTCCCACCAGACGTGGGGACGGAGCGACACGCCCCAATGGAGGCCCCCACGCCGATACTCGGGGATCGGCGGGCTGAGGCACGGAATAGGCGATAGGCAAGGGATTGGCTCGACCGCGGCGTCGTCGAGCCGGGCCAGCGTCAAGACCAACTCGGCGCCACCTTCGAAATATAGAATGGCAGCCTTGCGGACACCGTAGGGCGTTACGACCTCCACCGGGTGGTGTCCCGCAGCGACGTAGAGCGGCTCTCGAATCGGAACCGTGGCGACCAGCTTGCCACTAATCTTCACCATGGTGCCAGGGGCCGGCAGCTCCACCAGCAAGGCGGTGGTCTGAGCCCGCAGGCCGTCAATCTCCCGCTCGACCTCGACCCGCCGCAAGCTCGGCGGGTCGGCGGCCGAACAAGCCAAATATCGCTCCCATGCCCCGCGAGCAGCAGCGGGTCGTCCAAGCAGCTTCTCGACTTTGCCCAGCGCCAGTAGCGTAGCTGCCGACGGCCGCAACTGCTGCACCTTGCGCAGCGCCATGGCGGCCTCGTCGTAGTTGTCCTCCCGATAGGCCTGAGCAGCGATGCGCTGCAACGCCGCGACTTGCTCCACCACGGCGACCTCCGCCGTGGCCAGCTCGGCGCAGCGAAAACGGACCTCGGCGTCGAGCGGTTCTTCCTCCCAGGGCGGTGCAGCTTCGGGATCGTCGGTGGCGACGACGGCGTCTGGGTCGTCATCTAGCTCGAACGAGCCGTCGGTGTCCTCATCCGGCCCGAGGGGAGGCTCATCGGGCCGCTGGCCGAGCTCATCAGGGGAGGCAACGGGCGGGAGTAGCGGCTCTGGATCCAGCGGCTGGCCGTGGACAGGACTCGCCACCAGCACCAACCCGCCGAGGGACGAGGCGATGAAAGAGGCTCGTCGGGCCAGGATGAGATCGCGCAGCTCGCGGCGGTGCGGGTCGTCGGTCACAGGCAGTCCCCTCCCTTCGGTTCAGAAGCTCCGCCTCTGGTGGCAACTGACGGGGAGACCATACCTTACACCGTGAACGACCATGACGCCGGACTGCACAGTGGCGAGCGCCTCATCATGAGCCCTACCATCCACCGCTACAGTCAGCATTTCGGCCATGATCCCATGCCACCTGGTAGACGCCAAGCTGGCTAGATGCCAAGCCACCCGAATGACTGGGGAAAATATCGTGCTCTCCCCTGGTTCGCTGTGGCCGCAGGTGCTCGCTCGCACCGCCCATGCCGTAGCCTGCGGCGCCCAACAATCGATACCGACCACGAGCCAGGTCATCTCGGATCAAGGCGTCGACTTCTTGGTACGAATCGTCGCCAACCTGGAGCGCAAGCGCGCGGCAAGAGACCCGTCCGAGATTGGGGCACGGGCCGCGGTAGGCAGCCCTAATCCCTTCCTTCCCTACGACGAGAACCTATTCGTGGCGAACCTGTCGCCTAGCCACCTGTGCCTGCTCAACAAGTTCAACGTCGTGGACCATCACCTGCTGATCGTCACGCGGACATTTGAGGACCAGGAGAGCTTGCTGACCCTGCGTGATTTCGAGGCCATGTGGACCTGCATGGCCGAAGGACAGTGGTTGGCCTTCTACAACTCAGGTGAGATCGCCGGCGCAAGTCAGCCTCACAAGCACCTGCAGCTGGTGCCGCTGCCGCTGGCCGACCGTGGTGCGCCCGTGCCCATCGAACCGCTGCTGCCACGGGTCGCCGCGGGAACCATGGGCCGCACCGCAGCCCTGCCTTTTGCTCATGCCCTGGTGATGGATGATTTCGCAGCACAGCGCCCCGCGCAGGCCGCCGAGATCACCTTGCAGCACTATCACGCCATGTTGCGGACCCTGTCCTTGCTGGGCCCAGCGCCACCGGGCCCAGCGTCGCCAACAGCAGAGTCGCCCGTGGCACCTTACAACTTGCTGGTGACCACCCGATGGATGTTGCTCGTACCTCGCGCCGAGGAGTTCTTCGACACCATCTCGGTCAATGCGCTGGGCTTTGCAGGTGCCTTGTTGGCCCGCAACGAGCACGAGCGGGCGGTGCTGGAACACCATGGACCCATGACGATTCTCGAGCACCTGGGCGTGGGGACTCGGGACTGATCGGCCGGGTTGGCGCGATTGTCGGCGGAAGGTGATACATTCAAATTGTAGGAGGACTCATGGCACGCACGAAGACCAAAACGGGCAGATCCCTCGGACTGGTGGGATTTTTCTGCGCCGCCACCTTGGCCGGTTGGGGGGTCTTTGCCTGCGGCTCGGACGAGACTGGCTCGGTCCTCGGTGGAACCGGCGGAATGGCCTCGACGACCACCTCCGGCGGCGGTCAGACCAGCACCGGCATCGGTGGCGGCGAGGGCGGCTTCACGCCTGAGGCGGGCCCCTGCCAGGGCCATGCCGGCGACATCATCTGTGATGAAAAGACCGCCATCGCCTGCGACGGTGATGGAAAGGTGGCCAGCGAGACCGACTGTGGCGACGAGCTCTGCGTCCCGGGGATCGGTTGCGTGCTCTGCCTGGACGGTCAGTTCGCCTGCGAGGGCAACGACGTACTGGTCTGCAACACGGGTCCGCCACCCCAGTGGGATCCACTGACGACCTGCGATCCCCTCGCCAACCAGAAGTGCAATCCCACGACGGGGACTTGCGACGTGCTCACGCCGATCGGCAATGAGTCTACCAATCCGACTGGGACGTACTACCAGTACGCCCTCTACGCGCAGGGCTCCTCGCCCTTCCTGGGCGGGTGTGACATCGATTCGCTGGGCAATTATCTCTACGTGAATCAAGGGGCTTGGTACGTCGACGGCCACACCCTGGACGTCTACAAGATCGAGCTGCTGGACTCAGATGGGGATGGCGAATTCGAGCCGAATCAGCATCCGGACAATCCGGACAAGCCTGGCCCCATCGAAGAGCGGGTGCTGACCCACGTCACCTCCTACCCGGTAAGCAACCTGGGGATGGTCCACCATGCCGAGGTCTACGCCGTCCCAGGCGGCATCTTCTTGCTCGACGCTCCGGCCAACCCGGGCATGCTCTTCAAGTTCGACTTCGGCACCCAGGTGACCACGCCGGTGATCAGCGGCGCTACGCCCACCATCGAGCTCGCCCAGCTCGGCTACGACACCATCAGCGGCACCTGGTACGGATCGAGTGAGGCGGCCCGCAAGGTGTACTCGTACCACGCTGACACCAACGCCTGGGTCGCCGAGTTCCTCTACCCCAACATGGCCGGAGGCCACATGGATGGGCTGGAGGTCGTGACCAACCCCAACACCGGCGTCGCCTATGTCTACGTCTCGGACATGACCTCCGATTTTCTCGGCCAATACCGGCGCGACCGAGGCGGCAGCTGGGTCCAAGAGAACCTGTTCGAGTATCTGGGCACCGGCGGCCACGTGGAAGGCATGGGCTTTGGCGCCTTCAACCACTTCTGGATCACCAGTGGGGCCACCCTCTATGAAGTCGGCGGTGGCGATCTGAGCAAGTACCTCGATCCCGATGATCCGCCCCCGACCTAGCCGCGGCGAGCCCGGGACGGTGGCGCCGCTCAAGCCCCGGCGCCATCACACAAGGGATCGGCAGCGCAGCGCATCTTGAGTTTTACGGCCAAATCCCTCAGGGCGGTGCGAACCCCTTCTTCGACCACAGGATGATAGAAGGGCATGTTCAGCGCCTGACCCACGCAGAGCGCCGACTGAGCGGTCCAAGCGAGCAGGTGAGCAAGATGCTCGACCCGCGGACCGATCATCTCGGCGCCTAGAATGGTGCCACACTGCCACTTGCCGTAGATTCGCAAGTGTCCCGAGTTGCGCCCCATGGTGCGAGCGCGCCCTTGGTCATCAAAGCTGACCTCGCCCATCTCGAAGTCGACGCCAGCGGTCTCGAGCTGTTGATAGGACTGGCCGGCGATGGCTACTTGGGGATCGACGAAGACGATGGCCAAAGGTGTACGCCGCCTTTGAGCCTGCACGTTGGGGAACAGGGCAGCGTTCTGACCGGCAATGTGCCCCTCGTCGCTGGCCTCGTGTAGCAGCGGCCGATCGTCGGTCACGTCACCAGCGATGAAGATCGGCGACTTGCCGCACTGCATGGTGCGCGAGTCAAATGCCAGCGCCCCCTGGGCGTTCCGCTCGATGCCCGTTACGTCGAGATTCAACGCAGCCAGGTTCGGCCGCCGTCCGGTCGCCGCCAGCACCTGGGCAAAATGGTCGCTGTGGGTGCCGCCATCTCGATCCTTCCAGGTGAGCTGAACGCCTTGGGCATCTCGCTGCACTTGCTGGATCTGTACCTCCAGATGCAGATCGAGCTCCGCACCCAGCACGGCCCGCACCTTGTCCTGAATGACCGGATCGGACACGGGTCCCACCCGATCATCGATGTTGAAGAAAGACGTGCGAACGCCGAGGCGATGCAGCGCCTGGCCGAGCTCCAACCCGATGATCCCGGTGCCGACCACGGCCACCGACTCGGGCAAGGTGTCGAGCTCGAACAGGTCGTCGTTCTGCAGCAGTCGATCCCCCGCCCCGTCGAGCACCGGCGGATGCCAGGGGCTGGAACCGGTGGCGATGATCACCGACTGGGCATGGACATCAACGTTGGGCCCGTCCCCCAGCGCGCTCACCTCGAGGCGAGTGGGGCCGGTGAACCGGGCCGTCCCGCGGAGCTTCTCTTCCGCCGCAATGGCATCCACCGAATCGACGACGAAGCCGACGAAACGGTCTCGTTCGCGGCGCACCCGGCCAAGCACCGCCGGGCCATCGATCCGCACCTGCCCGGCTTCGACCCCAAACCTCTTGGCGTGAGCCAGGTCATGAGCCGCGTCGGCGGCGGCGATGAGCAGCTTGGAGGGCATGCAGCCCACCCGAGCGCAGGTCGTCCCGTAGGGCCCATGTTCGATCAACACGACGCTGCGACCGTGCTTCAGCACGGCCCGGCGGGCCGCTAGCCCTGCCGAGCCGGCTCCGATGATGGCAACATCGACCTCTCGCCTGTCCATTTAGTGTCTCCGGTGACTCAACCTAACCACGGTTCCTTACGCTGCACCGCGAGCCATCAGAAGGCCCCGAAGCGGGTGAGGGCTGAGCTCTCGCGACGGGGTTGGAGAGGCCCCTTGCTAGGAACGAGGTTGCCGTAGCGCCGCAGCAGAGCACCGATCAGATGGTCGATGCGGATGTTGGCCTGAACCGCATCGACACGGGCTCGCTCGACGCTGAGCTGAGCGCGACGGAGCTCGTCCTCGGCTTCATGGACCTCGAGCGTGATGGCGTCGCCCTGGGCGTAGCGCTGCTGCTGGGCAGCAACGTTCTTGGTGGCCACCGTTGCCATGGCCGTAGCTAGGGCGACGCGACGGCGCGCCTGCTCGAGCTTGACCAGCTCGACCGCCGCCTCGGCCTTGGCCTGCTGCTCGGCGGCGTGGAGCCGCTCGCGGGTGGCCTCGACCCCCGCCTCGGCCGCCCGCCGCTGAGCGCTGCGCCGGGTCCCCGAGAGGGGCAGCTCGAAGACCAATCCCACGTGGGCACTGAACGCATCGAAAGTCCCGAACTGTTTGAAGGCTGGCGGCACCTCGCGATTCCCGAGCCCCTGAGACTGGACATAGGCTTCCAGATCCAACCGGGGGCGCTCGGCCTCGCCGGCCACCGTCGCCCGATCTTGCTCGAGCGCGAGCTGGGCTTTCTGCTGCGCTACGACTTGCGATTGCTCGACTGCCGCTTCGAGCACCGCAGCCCGATCACGGGCAGGCACGTCTGGAACCTCGTCGGCGGCGGCGTGAAGCTGGTCGGCTAGGACTGCGTCGCGACCGAGCATGAGCCCCAACCCGAGGGACTGCTGCTGGCCCTGGGCCTCGCTCATCAGCACTGATTGCTCCAGCTCGGCGGCGCGGGTCTCGAAGGGCAGCACCGCCACTGGGGCCATCGCGCCGGCCTCGACCTGGCGCTTGGCATCGTCTCGGCGACGGACCGCCAGACCCGCCGCTGCTTGCTCGATGGCCAGCGCGTGGTCGGCGTACCAGAGCTCCCAATAGGCTACGAGCACCTCACGCAAGGTCTCACTGGCAGCGCGATCTCGGCTGAGCTCCGCGGCAGTACGGGAGAGGATGGCCTGCCGCAGGCTCGCCTCACCCACGTCGCTGCCGAAGCCTCGCAACAGTGGCTGGCTCACACTCAAGCGGCCGAGCAGACCGTAGCCAGGGCCGGTGGTCACCGTCTGATCGCTGCCAGGGAACAACTGAGAGGTCGAGGTCGACCGGCTACCCTCGAGCCGAATGCTGAACGCGGTGCCCCAGGGAAAGGAGTGGTTCAGCTCGCTGCCCAGATCAATGCTGTCAGCCGACGAAACGGTGGTGCCCTCAGCGGCGAGGCGGGGCGACTCGCTATGGGTCACGCCCCCATCGAGCTGTAGCCGCGGCACGTAGATCGAATCCTCGGCAAGTACGGTCTGGTGAGCCTGCTGGTAGTCGTAGAGCGAGGCGCGGAGACTGGGATTGCGCTCCATCGCCTCACCGACAGCGTCAGCTTCATCCAGCTGGGTGCCCTGGGCACGGGCATGACCAGCCGCGCCGAGCAGCACAGCCGC
>JAUVCD010000752.1 GCA_030590865.1 Myxococcales bacterium
GCCGCGACCGAGTGGATGACCTCAGGTAGCTCATCGTCGATTTTCTGACGAAGCTTACCTGTCAGGAAGGCAACGCCTTCCAGCACCCGCTCGACATCCGGATCGCCACCAGTCTCGGCAAGCATCGGTGCGATGGCCGGATAGGCCGCCGCGAACTCCTTGCCCAGCTCACGTAGGTACGAAAGCTCGTCTTGGTAGTACTTATTGAACATCCCTCGACCCGGATCCTTGGGGCGAGCCCATGTCGCGGCCAGCCGCCACTCTAGTCAGGTCGAGGCGATGGCGCCAGCGGTCCGGCGGGCGGTCCACAAGGTTGTGCGCGAAGCCGCTGTGCCCCGCTGCGTCCGCCCAGTGCCTGGGCGGCGGCGGACGCAGAGGGGCACAGCGGCTTCGCGGCTCGCACGACGTCTGGCCAGCGCACTCGTTTTTTTTCGAGGGGTTTTGGAAAACCCCTCCCCCAACGCGAGGCGCGTTGGGGCCCCCTCCCCAAAGTGAAAGCGCAGCGGGGCACTTGAGGGGAGGGGCGTTGGGGCTCCTTTCCCAAAGTGAAAGCGCTGCGGGGCAATTGAGAGGACGGGTCTGCGTCCCCGTTCACCGTCTTGCACGCCGGTGTGTGCAGTCGCTGCTCGATCACCGAGACTCGAGCACGCCACCTTGCTCAGAAACCCCGCCCGGGGTTTTTTGGAGGGGGCCCCAGCGCGGCGCGCTGGGGGAGGGCTTTTTTTCAAAAAGCCCTCGGAAGCAAATGAGAGCGCCGCCCAGACGTCGTGCGAGGCCTGAACCGGTTGTGCCCCGCTGCGACCACCGTCGCAAGACATTGGGTGGTCGCAGCGGGGCACAACCGGTTCGCGCACGACCTTCTGGGCCAGCGATGGGTGGGCGCAGAGGGGCACAACCGGTTCGCGCACGCCCCTCTGGGCCAGCGATCAGCCGATTACGACGTTACTGCTCTCGTCGACGCTGGTGCTGAAACGGATCGGCTGCCGGTCGCCGTCCGGGTGGACCAGTTGGGCCGTGATTTCGTAGTAGACGAACATCTGGCTCTGATCCTCGTCCCCCTCGATGGCCCGCACCTGCACGTTCTTCAGACGAGGCTCGTACTTCAGAATGCTGTTCTTGATGCACCGCTGCATCAGCCCGGTGGCATTGGGAAAATCGTGGAGCAGCTCGGACAGCTCGACGATGCCGTAGTCTGGCGCCGTCAGTGAGCTACCCTGGCGGGTGTTGAGCATCCGCTGCAGGTGCTCGAGCACCGCTGCTTCGAGATCGTCCCCTCGATAGACGGCGCGACCGGTCGAGGTCGGGTCAGCGCCTCGCTCGAGGCGCTTGAACAGCGAAGCTCCTCCCATGGGCCGTCATCCTAGCAGACAAAATGCAAAGCCGCCGGGCGGTGGGCCCGGCGGCAACTAGTCCAGGCTTTGCTGGTGCTAGACGTTCGGGGCTTCCCAATCGTCCTCGGCCGTGATGCCACCATCCTCGAAGGTCCAAATGATCTTCTGGTAGCAGAACGAGACGTGCTCTCGCTCCTTGTGCTGCATGTTCTCCGGATACTTGTTGTTGAGCATCTCGGAGCGAATGCCCGCGATGGACGCGTTGACTAGCTCCATCGTGTAGAACTGAACTTCCTTGCCGGTCTTGGACGGCTGCCAGAACCTCAGCTCCCAGCCCTTGACGTTCTCGTTGTTGACGAGGACGTTCATGATCAGCGGCGACGACTTGTCGATCTCTTTGGTGACCGTGATGGGCTTGTGCTGGCGCTTGCCGGTGGGCAACCCGCTGGCCGCGTCACGAGGAGACACTACCTCGTGGGCGAAGCCGATGATCATGATCGAGTCTTCGCGACCGGCTTGGGTCACTGAGCCCTTGATTTCGCCCTGAGTCTCGCCACTGAGGCGCATATAACAATTGAGAGCCATGTCTTGTTTTCCCTGTACTCGTTACTGACCCGCCGACGGTACTCAGTCTACTGACCATTCAGCGCTGGCCACCGGCTGGCATTGTTCGAGAGATGAGGCCACCACCTTTGGGCACACTAGTCAAATGGCTTTGTGCCAAGAGGTCCACAACTAGTAACCACGGTGGGGGCATCGTCAAGGGGCAACATTGGGTTTTTGTTGACGAAATCGTGCGGATACTAAGCGATCCAGGAGGCAGGTGTGGATCGCTGGATATCCATGTGGGGTCTCCTCGGGAGATCGGATGTGACTCTTTGCCGGATCGTGAAGCGCCGACATTTTCGGTGAATCACCGTTACCTGTGTACACTACTGCCCGTGATGGTGCGCCAGATCGCAAGTCGTCTTCTAATCGTCGGTTCGTTGGTGTCGGGAGCCCTCGTGGCCAGCGCCTTGGTCAGTTGTGTGGACACCGAACGTCCGATCTACGAGGCAAGCTCCCGGCAGGTCATCCCCATTCCTGTTTGTGCCAAGCCCTTGGCACCCTTGCGTCGCAAGCAAAGCGGCGGGGCGGTGATGAGGGATCTCGACCCAGAGGAATGGCTCGAGGTGATGGTGCCCGAGTACGAGATGGAGAAGGGCTTAGAGTCCACCGCTACGGACTGCACAGGCCACTACGTCTTCGCCAACGAGACGCTCCGTCACGGCATCGTCCACAATGGATGGCCCTATGTCGTCGACCCGGAGCTGCTCGACATTCGTTCGGGACCTCGGGGCGTCAAGGTCATTCGCCTCAGAGCCCTGACGTTCGAGAATGGTGATGTGGGTGGGCCCATCGCACTGGCTCGGGCGGTCGACGATCGCGCTGAAATATTCGGTATCGGCAGCTACCGCGGTCCGGCAGACGCCAAGCTCTCGCCAGTTCGCATGGGTAACGAGACCATGGTGGTTGCCGAGGCCAAGCGCTGCCCCGACTCGCACAATTGCCGCAAGGTTGCCGACTTCTACCTGGCCCGACGAGGCCGGTTGGTCAATGCGGCTACCGTGGACGTCGAGCGGGTGCTTCGGGTGCCTTCGGTGACCGAACGAGGGCTCTACGCCGAGTATCACTTGCGCACCGACCTGAGCTACACGCCTGAAGGCGTCCAGCTGCACGAGCAGGTCAAGGTCAGGATCATCCCCTACGAAAAGGGCGACCGCGACTCGGACCGCATTCTGCGCACCGTCGAGTTCGCCAGGCTGCTCAAAGTCGAGCGGGACACGCTGTTCTCCACCAACGAATCGCTCTGGGAGCGAGTCGTCGGTCAGGACTAGCGCTGGCCCACAAGTCGGTCACCGAATCGACGGAGGTGGCTCGGGATCGAGCGGCTTGGGCGCCCCACCCTCCAAATGAGTTCCAGAGGGGCAGACGGAGGTCTAGATTCGCGCATCATGTCCTCCTTCGACGCCGTGGAGGCGCAATACGACGCTTTTCCCTATCCCCAGCCAGCGGTTGTTTCCCAACAGTTGCCGGCGGGGTTCTCCCGCGGCATCCTGAATTTCCTCACACGCCGGCGCGCCGATCATTGGTTGGGCGCCTCCATGCGCATCTGGATCGCGGGCTGCGGCACGCAGCAAGCCTCGATGTGGGCGCTGTCCTATCCCGAGGCGGAGATCGTCGCGACCGATCTGTCGGACGGCGTGCTGGAGATCGCACGCGCTCTCGCCTTGCAGCTACAGATCACCAACTTGCGCTTCGAGAAACAGAACATCGCCCAGGCGGTTTACGACAGCGAGTTCGACGTGGTGGTGTCGACCGGCGTCATCCATCACATGCCCGACCCCGTGGTCGGCGCGACAAGCCTCCGAAGAGCGCTCAAGCCCACCGGGGCCGTCGTGTTGATGGTCTACAACGACATGCATCGGAGCACGCTCGTGCCGTTCCGTGCCGCCCATCAGCTCCTGTCGCCGCAGGGTGCGAGCGACGACGAGCGATTTGAGCTCGCTAGCCGCATGCTCGACGCCGTGCTCGACTCGCCCCGCTGTCTGCCCGTAGGTCGTGAATCGCTGGCTCAACTGCGAGAGGTGCGCGACGAGGACCGGGCCTTCGTGGCGGACGCGCTGCTCCATCCTCTCGAGCACAGCTACGACGTTGCCGGCCTGCTCGAGTTGCTCGCCAAGGCCGGGCTGCGCCACGCGAGCTGGCTCCACCCTGCGGTGTGGGATCTTTGTCATTTTACCACCGACGAGCAGCTGCTCGCGCGCTGTGAAGCGCTCGACGAGACCGATCAGTGGCAGGTGGTGCACGCCCTCGCCGGTCGGGGTAGTCCGCTGCTCGAGGTGATCGCTGAGCGGTGCGAGGCCGAGCCCCGACGACCGTACTC
>JAUVCD010000155.1 GCA_030590865.1 Myxococcales bacterium
CGCAGGGCACCCCGTGATGCTGGACCAGGGACTGGTAGACCTCTTCTCCGAGAATGACGCTGGCGTGCCCGGGGCAGAGTAGGCCGTCCAGGCTGAGATCTTCGGAGCGCACCAGCAAGGTGAGGGCTTCGGGAAGGGTTCTTGGGGCCACGAGCATGGAGAAGTTGTCTAGTGGCTCGGCGGCTGCCTGCTCGATGGCGGCGGCCAGGGCCGGCGCGGTCGTCTCGAAACCGACGCCGAGAAAGACGACCTGTCGGTCCCGCTGCTCCCGGGCGCGGCGCAGCGCGTCGAGGGGTGACAGTACCACCATGACATCCGCACCAGCGGCCCGTGCCGCCGTCAGTGTTCGAGGCGGGGCCTCTGGGCCAGCGAGTTGCGAGCCTGGTACTCGCATCAGATCGCCGAAAGTGGTCAGCGAGATGGTGGACTGCTCGGCCAAGGCCAGCGCGTGGTCCACATAGCTCACCGGCGTCACGCACACCGGGCAACCGGGACCAGAAAGCAGCCGAATCGTTGGGGGCAAGAGTTGGTGCAGCCCAGCGCGGGCTGCCGCCATGGTGTGGGTCCCGCAGACCTCCATGAAGGTGAGCGGAGGGCCGCGCCAGGCGCCCAAGCGAGCGAGCAGCGCTCGCGGCTGCGCGCTGGCTGCCTGGCTGTGCTCAGCCATCCTCGCCCCGGTCTCCCCAGGGTGCTCCGAGCCGCTTGAGAATGGCCAAGGTCTCCTCGGCCTCCGGGGCTGACAGGCGCTGGATGGCGTAGCCGGCGTGGACAATGACGTAATCTCCCACGGTCACGTCGTCGACCAGATCGAGCCCCACGGTGGCGACCATTCCCGCAGCATCTACCTCGGCCAGCTGCCCGGTGATGGAGACCACCCGCATGGGAGTTGCAACGCACATAGCCGAGTGCTCCGGTCCTAGAGCGGCTCCGTCCACAGATCAGCGATGGCCTGAGCGACTTGCTCCAAGCCGGTGCCGTCCCAAGCCGAGGTGACCAAACAGGGGGTGGCTGGTCGAATGTCGTGGATCTGCCGGATACATTCGTCCACGTCGAAATTCACGTGAGGGAGCAGATCGTTCTTCGTGATGATCACCAAAGAGGCCTCGCGAAATGCCACCGGGTATTTCTGCGGCTTGTCGGTGCCTTCGGTCACCGACAGACAGACGATGCGCAGCGATTCGCCAAGATCGAACATCGAGGGGCAGACCAAGTTGCCGACATTTTCCACCAGCACCACCGTGCGGGGCTCGATGGGCAGGTGGGCCAAGGCGTGCTCGACGTCATGAGCCGTCAGATGGCACACCGTGCCGGTCTGTATTTGATGGACCGGGGCCCCGGCCGCAGCAATGCGCTCGGCGTCATTGTCCGTCGCCAGATCACCCTCCACCACCACGCAGCGCAGCTCGCCGGCCCATCGGGTAATCAGCTTGGCGAGCAGCTCGGTCTTGCCGCAGCCGGGGCTGCCCACGATGTTGACCAAGCGAGCGTCCAGCTGGTGGAGTCGTGCTCGAAGCTGCTCGGCGTGAGCGCGGTCGTGGGCGAGCACGTCCTGCTGAATGGAGATCATCCGTTCCGACCCGTCCTGAGCGCCGTCGGGATGGCCGCAGCCGCAATGGTCACACATCGTCCACCTCGATCTCTTTTAGCCGAAACTCGGTGCCGCCCACTACCGTGACGGGCACATGTTCGCACTTGGGGCAGGTCGCCCACAGTTGATCCACGTCGAATTGGGCATCGCAGGCCGGGCAGCTTGCCGGGGCGGTCAACCGTCGCAGGTCGAGCTGCGCCTCGGCCATCCCAGTCGCAGCGGCGACGATGGGAAAACAGTACTCGAGCGCCTCGGGTACCACGCCTGACAAGGGGCCGCAGTCCACGACGACGGTCTTGACCCGTTGTCCCTGCGTGACGTGGTCGGCCACAATCTCGCAGATGGTCTGCGCCAGGGATAGCTCGTGCATCAGCCCACCGTTTGGCGATAATCGTTGAACTGGTCTTGCTGCGCAAGGCCGACGGGGCGCTCACGCAGTGGCTCGCTTCGTGGCGTGCCATCCCAGGGGCGTGGTACAAGCCAGAGGCAGCCGTGGACCAGCCACCTCTCGACAATCAGACCGACTTCATTGCTCATCCCCAGCTGCTGCTGGACAAGGATGGCGAGAAGCTGGTTGCGATGGTGAAAGCGACCTGGGTGCTTCCTCACGGCGGTGACGAGCTCGAGCTCGCTGCCGAGGAGCACCAGCGGGGGCTGCGGGCTGCCGCCATTCCGTGGGGACTTCCGGGAGAGAGCAGCACGCTCTTTCCCGCCGATTTCTGTGTGAGGAAGCCGGGCACGGACGTGGTGCTCGTGGCCCGGGGCTATGCGCCGCAAAGCCAGCCAGTCGAGCAATTCGACGTGTCCGTCCGCGTCGGGCCGGTGAGCAAGGTCTTGCGGGTTTTTGGCTTGCGGGTGTGGGAAGCCGCCGGAGCCGGTCTCAGCAGCCCCCGCCCCATCAGTGAGCTAGACCTAAGGTACGAGCATGCCTGGGGCGGCGCCGAGTTCAACGACGACGGCCAAGGGGTGGAGGAGGCGCGCAACCCAATGGGGTGCGGGGTGGTGCTCGACCCCGACTCGCTCACCCACCAACCCGCGCCGCAGATCGAAGACCCTTTCAACCTCATCAGCTCGGTCAGCAGCGAGCCGGCGCCGGCCGGGGTTGGCGCGATCCAGCGGCATTGGCAGCCTCGGCGCGGGTACTGCGGCAGTTACGACGAAAAGTGGTTGGATGAGCGGGCGCCCTTGTTGCCGTCAGACGAGGACGATCGGGTCAACCAGGTGGCGACGCCAGATCTTATTGCGACCACGCCCCTGAGAGGCGGCGAGGCGGTCGCCTTAGCGGGCACCATGCCCGGCGGAGGCGGTGTCAGCTTCTCGCTGCCTCAGGTGGCGGTGGAGATCGAGTTTCAGGTGAAGGATCGGGCCCCAGAGGTCTTCCGACCCTCTCTGGACACAGTGCTCATCGACCAGCTGTTCGGAGTTGGCGGCGCCCAGCCCACCGTCGAGCTGGTGTGGCGGGCGGCCATCGTGGCGCCCCGGCGGATGAAGGATGGGGAGGTGCTCGTGCGGGAGATAAAGCCGACATGAAGGCCCGCGCCCACGTCGTGTCCGTCGGCGCCCGCACCTCGCTGGGGCAGACGGCGCTTCAAACAGCCATGCTGTACCGCGCTGGCTGTGCCGGGCTGGCCGCAGCTCCGCTGCTCGATCTGGACGGCGATCAAGTGACCATGTGCTTCGTTCCGACCCTGCCACCGCTACTGGTCGGTTGGGAACGAGCGGTTCAGCTTGCGGTGCCCGCTCTCGACGAGGCGCTCGCGCCCCTTGCGGGTCTCGTCGACGGATCTCGGGTTCAGGTTTCGATGTGCATCGATGAGCGTTACGGGACGGCAGGGCGGGGGAGCGCCGATGCTGATGCCGGGGCCGCGCTGGCAGCCGGGATTTCCGACTTGGTGCAGCAACAGCTGCCTGGCGCCAGCCTGGAGGTGACGGCCCGGGGCAACGCGTCGGCCGCAGTGGCGCTCGGCGCAGGGATCGCCAGTCTCGAGGGGCGACAACGGGATGCCCTGGTGCTCGGGGCGGTGCACTCGGATTACGATCCACCGTGGATTCAGGATCTGTCGGAAAAGGGTAGGCTGTTCAAGCCGGACAACCTGGACTCGTTCATCCCCGGCGAGCTGGCGGTCTTCCTGGTCTTGATGCGCGAGGATGTCATGCGTCGGGCGGGGCTGGCGCCGCTGGCCGGTGTGGCGAGCGTGGCATCGGGCCATGAAACAGCGACCCCGGATAACGATAAATCTGCCTATGACGCCAAGGGGCTGACCCACACAGTTCGGGATGCGACGGCGATTCTGGTCGAGGCCGGGCTGAGCGCGGGCTGGGCGATCACCGATCTGACCTTCGAGCAGCGGCGAATGCACGAGTGGCAGTCGATGCTCATTCGCACTCGGAAAGTATGGTCTGACCCTTATGTGGTCGAGTCTCCGGCTCAGCGTATGGGAAATCTCGGAGCGGCTGCGATGCCCCTGGGGATGGCGCTGGCAGCAACGGGATGGCGCTGCCGTTCGGCACCGGCGCCGATCGCCGTGGTCTTTGCTGGGAGCGAAGCCGGGACTCGCGGGGCTGTCGTGCTGGCCACACCCTAGCCTGGCAGAGGCCTGGTCGACCCGGCCAGGGGGCGGATGCGCCTGGACCCCTGTGAGTCTCAAGCAGCCGGCTTCTTGCTTTGGGAATTCCCGCCCCGGTCCACATTTGCTAGGTTCAGCTGGCACGTTGTTCTGAGCCCCGCGGTCCGCCGCGGGAGCGCTATCCCTAGTTTTCGACAAGGAGTAACCGACGCCACAAGCTCCCCCAGGTCCAATCCGTAAGCGGACGCTCATCAACGACCGCTACGAGATTCGGCAGAGCCTCGGCAAGGGAGGTATGGGTGAGGTGTTCCTCGCCTTCGACCGTTCGACTCAGATCACCGTTGCTCTCAAGGTCGTGCGGGACGAGTCCCGTCTGCCTGGGGATGATGAGGCGCTTCGGCAAGAGGCGATTCTCGCTCGCTCAGTCGGCCACCCCAATGTGTGTCGGGTCCACGATTTGGCGCCGAGCCCCTGGGGGCCGATTCTGATCATGGAGCACATCCCCGGACAGACGCTCCACACCCACATTCGTCGCAAGAAAGCCCATGGGGGCTACAAGGCCGACGAGTTTCGCAAGATCGCCGCCGAGACCTGTGGGGGCATGGCGGCCGTCCACGCTGCCAAGTTGGTCCATGGCGATCTCAAGCCAGGCAACGTGATGGTTACCGATGATCGGGCGATCATCCTCGATTTCGGCTTTGCTCAGGAGCGTGCTCGGGCTGCGTCGCGTCGCCCTGGAGCGCCGCCGGACGGTGGCACCCCGAACTACATGGCCCCAGAGCGGCTGCGCAGCGGTGGTGCGAGCGTGGAGGACGATCTCTACGCCATGGCTCTCACCTTGTGGGAAATGTGGACCTGTCGAGTCCCCGAGCCTGGGTACAAGCCGCGAGCCAAGCCGATGCGGCAGCAGATCATGTTCGACGTGCCGGCCAGTCTCGCCATCGACGAAGTGAAGCAGATCTTCAACGGGTTGAGTCCCAACGCCGATTTTCGTCCTGCCGCTCGGCATTTCCGCTTTTTCAACCCCGCGCAGCTCACCACCAGCCCGGTGCAGTTGCCTCGGCAGCGCCTGAATGCTGGCCCGCCCTTGGGCCGCGGCCAGACGGCTACCTTCCATCCGAGTGTGCAAGCCCTGCTGGTGACCTACGCGACCAACACCCCGGAAATCGTGGGCGAGCTGTTTCCGCTCGACAAACCCGAGGTCACGCTCGGCAGACAAAGCGGGGCGGATCTGTGCCTGCCCGAAGCGACTGTCTCAGGTCATCATGCTCGGTTGCGCTGGCAGCAGGGGAGCTGGCTGCTCGAGGACCTCGGCAGCACCAACGGCACCTATGCCGACCACGACTACGAGCGGAAGAAGCAGGTCACCATGATCCACGGTGGCGAGGGGCAGGTGGGGGAAGCCCGCATCAAGTTGGTGCACTTCAGCCCTCACTCGCGTCACCACAAATGGTCGCAACAGTTCCTTCAGAAGCGTGATGGCATGACCAGCCTGCTGGTCCGCGATCATCTCATGGACGCAGTCAACAACGAGTGCGCTTTTGCCGAGTGGTACGAGGCGCCGATGCAAGTCGCTCGTTATGAGCTTCACGGGCCAAACCGTCAGGTGAGTGATCGGCCGACAATCCTCGAGATGCTTGCCTTGCGCCGTGCCGCGGCGCGGGTGATCGAGCTGACTGAGATGCTGCTCACGTCGATGTTGCCCGTTGTGGCTGGGCGAACTGGGCCGCTCAAATTCGTGGTGTCCATGGTTGGCCCGTCGCTCGAAGAAGCTCGGCACGTGGTCGAGCAGGTGGTGTCCCAGGTCCGCGGTCTGCTACCGGACACGATCGAGTTGGTGGCGACGCTGGTCAAGTGGGAGCCCGGTAAGTCCGCGAAAAGCCTAATCGAATAATGAAACCGCGGGCACGGTCCAACGGCGGGACTCTGCTCCAAGGTCCGGCGTGGCTTGTCGCCAGGTACCCAAAGCCTCTATAGGACTAGCCCGTGCCGTCGCGATTTCCAGCCATCCCGCCCTCGCGGCCCTCGCCCTATCGGCAGTTGGGCTCAGGCGGTCAGCAGCCGGTCCGGGTCCAAATGATCATCGGCCTGGTCGTGGGTTTGGTGTTGGTGGCGGTGCCCCTTTATCTGTGGCGGCGGCCGGAACCCGCGCCGGACCTGGATGCCGCCGCGATGGCAGCGGACGGCGGCGTGGCCACCCTCGATGGCGCGGTGTCCTACGTGCCCCTCGTCGATGCTTCGGCGCTCAGCGGGAACGTGAAGTTGTCGCCCTACAAAACCCTCAAATGCCAGGATCCCGGCCCTGGAAAAACACCCCCAGAGCGGTGTGACCACATCACCTTCTTCGAGGACGCTCTGGCCCGAGCCATTCGTGAGAACACCTTGTGTGGACCGTCCACCAAGACTGGGGCCACGGTGAGCTTCGTCATGGACCTGAGCTTCCGGCGCAAAGAGTTGAAGATCTATCGCGGCAAGTCGAGCAGCCTGCCTGCGAGCCGCACCAAAGAGCTGTTCCGATGCGTGACTCGAGCCATGCCCACGCCCGAGTGGGGGTCGATACCTCACCAGCATTCGCGCTACGTGGTCAACCTGAAGGCCACCTACCCCCCCAACGAGACATTTTGACGACAATTTGAGGTCGGCCGGGGGCGCAGGAAATCGGCAGGCCAGCTTGCGAAGCGCCGCCGATTCGCGTATATAGCGCCCAGAATTCGTCGGAATTACCGTGAAGGTTGTCGCCGGGTTCCCGTCTGGGAGGCCGGTTTTTTTGTTCTATCTGCAGGCGACGATGCCGAACGAGCATAGGTCAGAGCAAGCGCCATGCGCCAAGCCACAGGAGTCCACCCCAACGGTGGATCTGGCGGCGGTGCGCGCCCTTGCCGAGCCTTTCGCCGTCGCTCATGGGGTCGAGCTGTTCGACGTCGAATGGACATCGTCGCGAACGGGCAACGTCCTCAGGGTGTTCATCGAGCGGCCGGTACCGGTACCCGGCGAGCGGGTTAGCGAGGGCGCGGCGCCGGCGGATGAGCCGCCGCCTTTCTGCGCCGGTGTGACGGTCGACGATTGCGCGCGGCTGTCACGGGACCTGTCTACGGCGCTGGATGCCGAGGAGCCGATCGGACGGCAGTACACTCTCGAGGTCAGCTCTCCAGGGGCAGACCGGGTGCTGGTCAGCGAAAATGACTTACGGCGCCACGTGGGGCGCAGCGTCAAGCTCAAGCTAGCGGAGCCCGCCGCCGATGGACAGATGGTGTTGCGCGGGGCGATCTTGAGCGTCGCTGACGGGATCGTTCGGATGGAGGTCGACGGCAATCACCACGAGGTGGCCCTCGACAACGTGACTCAAGCGAAGCTCGTGTTCGAGATCGGCGCGCAGAAGAAGGGCGCCAAGCAACGGCACGGGCGCCAGCGGCGCTCTCGGTCCCAGCCCCGAGCAAGTGGGCCCGAAGCGGGCGGCGGTCGCCCGGGGCGAGAACAGGCCGACGACCATGCGGTCCGGCAGCAAGACGAAAGTAACGAGTAAGGCAGAGTAGAGCCATGGCAAGAGCCAACGTCAAACCTCCTGATGTCAACCTCGAGCTGATCCTCGAGGAGGTCGCCAAGGAGAAGGGGATCGAGAAGAGCGCTTTGATCGAGACCATCGAGGCGGCGATTCTCAAGGCGGCGCAGAACACTTTCGGCCCTAACCGCGAGCTCGAGGCGCAGTACAAGCCCGAGACCGGCCACGTGGAACTCTATCAGTTCATGATCGTGGTCGATGAGGTTGAGGATCCAGAGCGGGAGATTCAGGTCGATGACGCCACCCGGCTCGGTCTCCAAGCCGAGCTCGGCGAGGAGCTGGGCTTTCAGATTTTCTGGAGAGAGTCTGACGCGCAGAAAGCTGAACAGCAGGATAAGCAGTATGGCGATCTGCTTGGAGTCAAGCAGGCCCGGCAGAGCTTCGGTCGGATCGCCGCGCAAACCGCCAAGCAGGTGCTGCTGCAGCGGGTCCGCGATGCGGAACGCGACATCATCTACGAAGAGTACAAGGACCGGAAGGGTGACCTCATTCGCGGCATCGTTCGGCGCTTCGAACGGGGCAACAACATCATCGTTGATGTCGGCCGCACTGAAGCCATCTTGCCGGGGCGGGAACAGACCCCTCGAGAGAACTACCGTCCAGGCGAGCGGATCGTCGCCTACGTCAAGGACGTCGACCGAGAGGCCCGTGGGCCCCTCGTGATCTTGTCCCGGGCCGATCCGCGGTTGGTCGACAAGCTATTCGAGGCCGAGGTTCCGGAGATCTACGAGGGCATCGTGCGGATCGTAGCGGTGGCTCGCGAAGCTGGCTCACGCTCCAAGATTGCGGTGACCTCGCGAGATGCCGATGTCGATCCGGTCGGCGCTTGCGTGGGGATGAAGGGCTCACGAGTGCAGGCTGTCGTGCAAGAGCTCCGGGGCGAGAAGATCGACATCGTGCCTTACGATCGCGATCCGGCACGCTATGTGATTGCGGCCATTCAGCCGGCGGAGGTGCACAAGGTCATCGTCGACGAGGCGGGTGGGCGCATGGAAATCGTGGTGCCTGACGAGAAGCTCAGCCTGGCCATCGGCCGTAAGGGTCAGAACGTGCGGCTGGCGTCGCAGCTGACTGATTGGAAGCTCGACGTCATCAGCGCCTCCAAGTTCAAGGTGATGGAAGAGGAGGCGGTCGACGCCCTTCAGCAGATTGACCTGGTGAGCGACGCGCTGGCCAAGGCCATGTATCGGATGGGGTTCCGAGCGCTTGAAGAGGTGGCCGAGGCTTCCGTCGAAGAGCTGGCAGGCATTCAGGGGCTCGGCGACGAGGCTCACGCCGCGACCATCAAGGACCAAGCGGCCGAGACGATGGATCGGCTGCGGGACGAGCGACTGAACGATATTGCGTCCCGGGAAGAGCCACCCACCGAGCGTGAGCGACTGCTTTGCGTTCCGGGTCTGGGCGCCCGCACCCTCACTCTGCTCGAGGACGGTGGCTACAAGTCCCTGGCGGCGGTGGTCAAGGAAGACGAGGACCGGCTGGGTATCCGGACCGGTCTGGGGCTCAAGAAGGCAGCCTCGATCAAGCGGGCCGCCGAGGACTTCGCACGCCGGGAGCGAGAGCTTTATGCGGCGTCCCGGGATGCCAGCGAAGCGGAAGCGGCGGTGGAGCCGGTGGAGCCCGAGGCGGAGCCGGATAAGCCTGTCGCGGACGACCCTGCCACCGAGACCACCACAGGCTGACGGCGAGGACCGGCGGAGACTCGAAAGGGCGGCTGACCATGCAACCGAGCAGCGACCACGCGCTGGACCGAGGCGAGACGCGCCGCAAGCGTCACGCCAAGTCGCGCAGTTGCGTCGGTTGCGGTGTGCGGGTGCCCCGTGAGCGAGCTGGTGACGAGCTGGTTCGCTTGGTGGCGGTGCCTCAGGATGACAGCTCCTACGACGTTCTGGTCGACCTCGCAGGGTCCTCAGTAGGTCGCGGCATCTGGGTTCATGGCCGGCGACCGTGTGTGCAAGCAGCGGTGAAAAAGGGCCTGGCCCGGGCGGTGAAGGGCCCGCGGTCCAAGGGCCGAGTCGTCACCGATCTGGCGACTCTGTCGCAGCGAATCGTGGACGCAGCGCAACGGCGGATCGACGGGCTTTTAGGGGCGGCGGTGCGGGGAAACCGGGTCGCCGTGGGTGGCACAGCAGTAGCCGAAGCTGATGCCGCTGGCCGGGTTGCGCTGCTGCTGGTTGCGCGAGACGCCAAGGCCGCTGTGGGGAGCTCTGCGGTGAGGCGCGCCTTCAATGAAGGGAAGGCCGTGGCTTGGGGAACCAAGGACTCTCTCGGCTTGCTAGCCCGGCGCAACGAGCTTGCCGTGATCGCCGTTTTGGACGGCGGAATCGCGACAGCCCTACGCTGGGCGATCGGGTTGTCAGAGACGTTTGGCTCTGCGGTGCAGGGTGAAGTGGACAGGTGCAATGAGTAAGGTTCGAGTCTACGAAGTCGCCCGACAGCTCGGGATGAAGAACAAGGAGCTGGTCGCTCTGTTCCAGTCTCTTGGTTTCTCCGAGGTGCGCAACCATATGAGCGCCGTCGAGGCCGAGGTCGTCGAACGGGTCAAGCGCAAGCTCGAGCGCAAGAGTGAGACCGATGTCGTCGAGGAGCGCATCAACCCGACGGTGGTCAAGCGCCGCTCGCGGGCCGGCACCCGTCGGCGAGTCGCCCCCGCCGCGGCGGCACCGGCCCCAGCCGAAAAGGCGCCGCCCAAGGTTGAGCCGAAGCCGGCGGTCGTCGAGCCTTCGCCGCCTGCGGCCGAGCCGGCGCCGCCTGTGAAGCAAGAGGCTGCTGCGCCGCCTCCGGCTGCGCCTGCCGAGTCCCCGCCGGCGGCTGTGCCCAGTGAAAAGGGCGCGCCACCCGCCGAGCCTGCGCCAGCCGCGCCCGTGCCAGCCGCGCCCGTGCCAGCCGCGCCCGTGCCAGCCACAGCTGAGCCTGCGCCGACCGCGCCCGCGCCCGCGCCGCCGGTCGCCGCGGAGCCGAAGCCGGCTGCTGAGCCGGCTCCGGCGCCCAAGCCGGCTGCAGCGCCTGTCGCAGCCGCTCCCGCGGCAGCCAAGCCGGCTGCTCCGGTTGCGGAAGCGGCCAAACCGGCCGCCGTCGCAGAGCCCGCGCGGCGCCGGCCGACGACGGCGCCGAAGCGTGGCATCGAGGTGTGGGAAGGTCGTCCCGGCGTGCCCATGCCGCAGCGACCCCACGGGACCGGCCCGGCGGCCCGGCGCACGACTTACGACCCTCGCGCCAACGTGGCGGCCCGGGGGCGGCCAGGCGGCTATGGCTACCGACGGCCTGTGGCAGGTCGCCCGATGCGTCCCGGCTTCCGGCGCGGACCGGGCGGATACCAGCACCGGTCTCACCAGCGCCGGGGCCCGGTCGAGGTGTCGACCAAAGAGATGTCGGCTCGCAAGATGGTCATCCGGATCGACGGCGAAGCCTCGCTGCACGCGCTGGCCAACAAGATGAGCCTCAAGGCCACCGACGTGCTGATGAAGCTGCTCGCCATCGGCATGACTGGCGTGAACATCAACACCACGCTGGATGTCGATACGGCCAAGCTCCTCGCCGGTGAGTTCGGCTGGGTGGTTGAGGACGTTTCCATCGATGTCGAAGAGGAGCTCGAGGCGGCGACCCATCAAGAGGAGGAGGATGCTGCCGACGCCGTCATCCGTCCCCCAATCGTCACCGTGATGGGCCACGTCGACCACGGCAAGACCACCCTCCTGGACACGATCCGGAAGACCTCAGTGGCTGCGGGCGAGGCCGGCGGTATTACCCAGCACATTGGTGCCTATCGGGTCGAGACCTCGAAGGGGACCATCTGTTTTCTCGACACGCCGGGACACGAAGCCTTCACTGCGATGCGGGCACGCGGCGCCTCGGTCACCGATATCGTGATCCTGATTGTTGCGGCTGACGATGGCGTGATGCCTCAGACGAAGGAGGCGATCGCCCATTCCAAGGACGCTGGCGTCCCGATCCTCGTGGCGATTAACAAGATCGACAAGCCAGGCGTGGATCCCGAGAAGATCATGCGCGATTTGGCCACCGAGGGACTGCAGCCCGAGGAGTGGGGTGGCGACACGATCTTCCGCAAGGTGAGCGCCAAGACCGGCGAAGGGGTCGATCATCTCCTCGAGATGGTCTTGCTCCAGGCCGAGATCCTAGAGCTCAAGGCCTATCCCAAACGTCGCGCGTCGGGGGTGGTCGTCGAGGCCATGCTGGACCGTGGGCGTGGGCCGGTTGCGCGCGTGCTGGTACAGGATGGAACGCTCGAGCGAGGCGACGTGCTGCTGGCTGGCGGTGCTCACGGGAAGATCCGCGCCATGCTGGACGAGCAGGGCCGCCCATCCATGACCGCCGGTCCGGCGACGCCGGTCGAGGTCCTGGGCCTCAACGGTGTGCCCTCCGCTGGAGATCCGGTGCATGCGGTCAAGGACATCAAGAGCGCTGAGACCTTGGCGGGCGAGCGCCAGCGGAAGGCTGGCAAAGGCGTCGGCGCTCAGGATGCGCAGATCCGGCTCGCCGATCTCCAGGACTTCCTCGCGGCCGACGAGCTGTTCGAGCTGAAGATCATCATCAAGGCCGACGTGCAAGGCTCGGTTGAAGCCCTGTCCCAAACGTTGACCAAGCTCACCACCGACCGGGTGAAGCTCGTCGTGGTGCAGGCCGCGGTGGGCGGCATCACCGAGACCGATGTCAACTTGGCGGCGGCAGGCAAGACGATCATCATCGGCTTCAACGTTCGCCCGGCGGGCAAGGCGCGCAAACACGCTGAGCAAGAGGGCGTCGAGATTCGTCTCTATGACGTGATCTACGAAGCCATCGACGACGTGCGCGCCGCGATGGAGGGGTTGCTGCCGGCGACGAAGGTGGAAAAGGAACTGGGCCGGGCCGAGATTCGCCAGGTGTTCCGCATCACCAAGGTCGGCGTGATCGGCGGCAGCATGGTCCTCGATGGCGTGATCAGGCGTTCTGCCGAAGCCCGCCTGATCCGCGACAGTGTCGTAATCTGGACCGGTAAGCTAGGGAGCCTGAGGCGCTTCAAAGACGATGCCCGTGAGGTGCGCGAAGGGCTCGAGTGCGGTATCGGACTAGAGAACTACAACGACCTCAAAGAAGGGGACATCGTCGAGGCCTACGAAATCGAAGAGGTCAAGGCGACGCTCTAGGGCGACGTCGCTGGCTGTCGACGCCGAAGCTGGGCCATGTTCGTTGGTGTGCTGCGCCTGACCTTCCAGATCCCAGGGGCGCGGTCCCTCAAGGATCGACGGCGGGTCGTGCACTCTTTCCGGGATCGGGTACAGGCCAAGCTGCGTCTCTCCATCGCTGAGGTGGGGGGATATGACCAGTACCAACGGGCGGTCATGGGTGTCGCTGCGGTGGCGAACGAAGCCGCCCGGGTGGACGAGCTCTTGGCGGCGGTGGCGTCGATGGCTGAGGTGTTGCGGGATGCCGTGCTCATCGATCGGGTGACCGAGATTTTGCCCTTCGGCGACGAAGGTCACGGTCTTGGGATGATGGGACAGGAGGACTTCGGCCTGTGAGCAGACACCGAGATCATGACGAGGCGTCTCCCTCTCAGTCAGGCGGCGATGCGCGGCGCTCGTCCGCAGGTCGCGGCGGTGCAGCCAAGCGCTCTTCGGGGCGGCGGCGCGGTGGGGCAGGGGCATCGAGGCCTGGTGCTGGGGTGCTGCCCGCATCCGCCGAGCCGGCTCCACGAGTGCCTCGTCGTCTTCGGGTCGGGGGCGATCTGCACCTCGGGCTGCAGGCCGCGCTGTCCCAGCTTCGGGATCCCCGTCTCGTATCGGCCAGTGTCATCCGGGTGGAGATGACCGACGACTTGCAGCTTGCCAGAATCCACGTGCGGCTCGGTGTGGGCGCCCAGGATGACGCCGAGCAGCGCAAACAGCTGATGCGCGGGTTGCGCTCCGCTGTCGGGCGGCTTCGACGAGACGTGGCCCAGCACCTGGATCTGCGCTACGCGCCAGAGCTGCGTTTCGTTTACGACGAAGGCCAGGACGCGACCAATCGGGTCGACGAGTTGCTCGCCGAGATCCGTGAAGAAGATGAGAGTCGGTGATTGCTGGCCCATAGGGGCACAGCGGGTTCGCGCGGTGGGCCCCGTTTGGCCAGCTCGCTCAGTTACCTCTGAGGGGTTTTTGGAAAACCCCTCCCCCAACGCGAAGCGCGTTGGGGCCCCCTCCCCAAAGGGAAAGCGCAGAGGACCGTCTTAAGAGGCCGAGCCTGGAGGCTGCTCCGCTTCTGGGTGCCCGTGAGGGCGAGGGGAGAGTGCGAGTCCGAGATCGCTCTCAAGCTAGACCCACCCCAAACCACCCCAACAATCGGGCCCCGCGGTTGCTAGCAGGGCCCAGTTGGAACCTTGGGTTGACGCTTCGGGCGCCCTAGTTCTTCTCGAGAATGAGGAACTGAACCCGTCGGGTTCGGGAGCGGTTGGCAGGCGTTACGTTGGGCGCCAGCGGTCGACTCGACCCATAGCCCTTGGCGACAACCCGCGATCCCTCGACCCCGTGCTCGGCCAGCCAATTGCGGACGGATTCCGCACGGCTCTGGCTCAGCTTTTGGTTGATGGCTCGGGTCCCCGAGTTGTCGGTGTGCCCCTGGACCTCGAGCTTGCGGAGGCTCGGGTTGCGCACGATGACGTCGGCAATCTCTTCGAGCAGCGTGGTGGAATCCCCTTTGATCTTCGCGGAGTTGAGCTCGAAGTGGATCTTCTTCATCACCATGAGTTGCTTGCCGATGATGCGCACGTTGGTGCGTTTCGGGCGCTTGTTCATGGTGAGGACCACGCGGACCATTTCTCGAGGCCGGATCTTGGTCTGTTGAACCTGGAGCATGTAGTCGTTGGCTTGCGCTTTGACTTTCGCAGCGCCGAGCGGCAGGTCCTTGAAGTTGAACTTCCCGTCCGGTCCGGTGCTGGCGGTGTGCTTCTGACCGGCCTCATCCGTCAGCTCGATGGTGACGCCGGAGAGCGAGCGACCTTCGGCCGAGACTACGGTCCCCTGGACGCCGCCCTTCTTCGGAAGAGCCTCGAGCTCGCACTTGACGTCGGTGAACACCGGTCCGGTGGCTGGCTGCGCGACCGGTCCGAAGGGGGGCTGGCCCGGGGCGAAGGTGCCTGGCGGCGTGCCTGGTTGGGCGCCTGGGAAGCTCGGCGGGGCGCCTGGGTAGCTCGGCGGGGCGCCTGGGTAGCTCGGTGGGGCGCCTGGATAGCCAAACTGATCGGCCGGCGGTGCCGCTGGGGTGAGGGTGGCGGTGCAGGTCCCTGGCTTGTAGTCCGGTGCAGTGATGTTGAGCGTGTAGGTGCCCGGCGGCAACGGGCGGCTCAGGAAGCTGCCGTCAGCTCCGCTGGCTACCGGTGGCTCGGTTGCGCCTTGGACGGTGATGATGGCATCGACGACGCCTATTCCAGTGCCCTTTTCCACGATCTTGCCGCGGACGAAGTACTCAGGCGGCGGCGGCAGCTGCACCGGCGGCGGGGGCGGAGGGGGCGGAGGGGCTGCTTCCTTCACCTCGGTGTCGAAGGCATAGCCCAGACCGAAATAGAGGGTCCACGGCGCCTGCGGAGCGACTTCCTCGATGAAGGTCGAGGTCCCCGACAAGCCGATGTCGATGCCCAGATGTCCGCTCAGACCGCGGAAGCTGCCCGACAAGGGGTTGGTACGCACACCGAACGACAGCCGCGAGGGCACGGCCGAGTAGCCAGGGCCCCCGGCGTTGGGGTCGATGGTGCTCGTGTCGAGGCTATTCCAGTAATCTCGCGGAATCGTGAGAGCCAAGCAGCTGTCTCCTGGTGACATCACCCGGGTATGGCACTCGTAGCCCTGGCGGTTCACTGGAATGTCGACGGTGTATTCGATGTAGGGCTGGACCTTCTTCAGCGGAACGTCGAGGCCGAAGCGGATCAGGAAGAAGTCGGTCCGATTGATGCCGAGCCCAAACC
>JAUVCD010000224.1 GCA_030590865.1 Myxococcales bacterium
ACAGTCATTCAACGGAATGCCGACAAAACCGATAAGGTTACTAAGATTTGGCAAAGTGGCTATTGACCCACACCTGATCCGTCTCTGTACAAGTGCATTGGCAATCAAGCAAGAATGGTTTGCACTCAGCTCGCAGCCAAGTAGAGCCCATTGAGGGAGGGCCTCGCGCTGCTGGCTACCTGACAAGCTGCAGGCAATTTCGCGCAGCGCAATCGTAGGGGCCGGACGACCTAACCTCTCACCCACCAGCATCGGCACCGGCGGGCTTGCCGCCTCGTGGCGCTACAACGTCCGCCGGAACACTTCGGCCACTTCCTGGGTCTGAAACCCAAACTTCTCGTAGAGCCCCACCGCCGGCTCGTTGTCACTGGCAACCTCGAGGCAAGCGCTCGTCGCGCCGAGCTGCTCGAGAGTTCGCAGCCCTTCGAGCAAGGCCGCCTGGCCAAGACGGGCCCGATCGAAATCGGGGTCACGAGCTACGGCACGGATCTCTCCTCGACCAGCCTGCTCGTCGTGCCAGGCCACCCGCGAAAACGCCACGACCCGATCGCCACTCAGCAAGACCCGCGGCGTCTGCTCGGCCTTCAGAATGGTCGAACGGAACAGCTCTAGGTCAGGAACCTGGGTCCCTGATGTGCCAGCGAAGGCCCGTCGGTAGCAGTCGTGAGCTGACCGGACGTTGTCCTCGCTCAGATTCGCCCAGCCGAGATCACTAGGAAGCTCGACGGCGAGATCGTTCGGAGGCGCGACGTGCCCCAGATGCATGGTGAGCAAGCGGTACATGAGCTGATAGCCTTGGGTGCGGAGGACCGGCTCGAGGGGCATGAGCACCGGCGGGATCGACACTTCGAGACACCGGGCTGAGGACCTCGTTGCTTTGGTCTCGGCCCAAGCTACCGCTTCAGCCAGCTGCTCTGGGGTACCCAGCGAGGGACGATAACCGAGCACGAACAGCTCTGCCGCGCCGGCCGGGTTGTCCATACTCTCGAACAGGACCGCCACCATGAAGCGCTGGCCACAATCCGTCAGGTCCACCAGGTTGCCTTGGCTCAAACCGATCTGGTCGACCACCCATGAGGCTGACTGTCGATCGATGGGTCGGGTCGGATGCTGATCGATGAAGTCGAGCAGCGCGACGATTCGCTGATCCTGTCCGGTCGACGTCATCAGAGCTCGGTCAAGGCGCCCAATCTGAATGGTGAGGGTCTATAGACCCGCTTTTTGGATCACCGCCGCCGCCGCCCGAGCGATCTTGGGATCGGCGTCGTCCCTCAGGGCGCGCAAGGCGGGCAAAGCGGCCGCCTTCGCAACGTCGAGACGCCCGAGCGCGCGGAGCGCCTGTAGCCGTACGGTGCCATTCTGATCCCCCAGCAACGACCGAATGGCATCGAAAGCTCCCACCGCCCCGAGGATCCCCAGGCTCCGAGCCGCGGCGGCCCGAGGCTGGGCGCTGCTGTCTCCGAGGGCTTTGCCTAGCAGCTCGGTTAGCCCCGCCTGGGCAGCCACTTGGGCCGGGACCGAGCCCGCGGCCAGGGCTGCCTCGGTCCGCACAGGCTCAGCGACATCCGCCAGGCCGAGAACAATGCCGCGGACACCGGCTGCCGGCTCGGCGCGAGGCATGATGGCCACCAAAGCCTTACGTACCGCAGCATCCGTTTCCTTCGGCAAGCGGGCGAGGGCCTCGTCAATCCAGTCGCCCCCAGTTCGAGGAAGGGCCTCGACGAGCGCCACCCGCAACTCGCTGGAGGTCTCACGATCGAGTCGCGACAACAGCTCGCCGGTTGCTGCAGGGTTATCGTGCAGCCGCTCGTCAGCGAATCGCAGCTGTCCGCCCCGAGTTCGCACCGGGGTGAACATCTCAGAGTCCAGCGGCTCGGACGGCCCAGTGTCGGACGGCCCAGTGTCGGACGGCCCAGTGTCGGCAAGCACAGTGTCGGCGAGCACTGGAACGCCCGCAATCTGCTCTACTGGGACGGGGGGATCGACACCCTCGACGATCTTGGTGGGCGCGCCATCACTCTGGCACCCACCGAGAGCAAGACAGGCGGCCGACAACAGTACGCTGGGGCTCAGTCTGTGGCTGCACGGTGTCATCTCACTCGCCTCCCAGCAGGTGCATGCTCTCGGCCCACCAGTCGGAGGTCGGCGTTCGCGTTACGTTGGTGCCACAGTGAACTTCTCCCATCGCCGTGTGGTAGCTGTACCAATCGTCAACGAAGTGGAGCTCATAGCCACTAGGCAAGGCGGCAGTCAGCGCGGCGATCACCGGGTCGGCGGACTGGGGATCGCCGGTACCGCGCATGAAGGGATCAGGAATGAACAGGTGGACTCCCTCGCCTTCCACGTTGACCACCGTCAGATTCACCATCCCGGGGATCAAGGCCGCCGTTTCCATGAAGTCATTGCTGTAGGCACAGTTGACCCGCTCGAACAGGCTGGGAACGCGCACGACGTCGCTCTCGTCGAGGTCGAGGGCCGCCTTGACCTGGTCGAGAATGGGATCGAGGTAGTCACTCTGAATGTCGGTGTTGAGCGCGTGGAGCTGATTGTCGCCCAGCAATGCCCCCACCGTGGAATAGCCGTGAGATGAGCCGTAATGAGGGATTGAGGTCGAGGGGTTCATGCCCTGGAGCACGGCATAGGCCGCATCCACGTCGGCGTAGAGCAGCTTGAAGCCCTTGGCCGCCGAGGGGTCGGGGATGAAGGCCAAGAACTCGTCGACATGGCCCACGCACAACCATTCGACGTCGAGCTGCAGCGGCGCCTGCAGCCGTTGATCGTCGAGGAAGGTCGTGAGGATGTCATTGGGCCCGACGTTGTCGGTGGCGCCGTAGTAGATGCGACCATGGGTGTAGGTGGTGCCCCCGGCAGTGTGAGTCGGGGCGGCCTCCAGGTTTCCAAATTTGTCTTCCGTGGTGTCGGTGCCGGCAATCCCCCAGGTGATGGGCTGGATGTCCGGCGCCTTCAGCGCCTTCACCCAGGCGTCGAGCGCCCGATCGCGAATCGAATCGATGGCGATGTCCATCCGCATGCCCGGTGCGGTCGCGGTGGCCCATTCGAGCTCGTCCTGGATCCAGCGATCCGAGCTCTGGATCACGGTAAAACGCGAACCCAACACGTCCTGAAAAGCCTGCAGCATGTCGCCATTGCCGCTGGTTTGCACGGCCCAGACGTGCTCGGCGGGTTGCATGTGATGGTTCATGGCCAGCGGCGCAGACATCACCGGCAGCTCGAGCACCGACAGCTCGGTGTCGCCACCGGCCAGATGGCGAAGGGTGAGCGTGCCGACCCTGAGAAAATCGGCGAACTCGGCCAGCAGCTCGACGCCTGCGTCAGCGCCGGACAGCATGTGGAGGGTTAGGGCGGGACCATTGTCCTGCGCCCCGAGCACCACCTCGGTGCCCTGCCAAATGCGGATCTGATCGACATCACCGCTCAGACTCAGCTCGACGCTGTCCCCTGGCTGGACCTGAGCGACCAAGTCGGCCGGCAGAGTGAAGCTGGCAATGTCGTTGTCGCCATCAAACAAGGCGTCGGCCCAGTCCGCCTGGCCATTCTGGTCGTCATCGTCGAGGTTGCCGACACCATAAACGCCCAACGGATCAGCACCGGCTACGCCGCCGCCGGCACCGCCCGAGCCACCTGCAGAGCCACCCGTACCGACGCCGCCCGCGGCTGCCGTCCCACCACCCCCTGGCCTCGTTTCCTCGTCGGACCCGCAGCCTATCAGGGCCACACCGAGGACCAGGACCACCCACCACTGGCCGCCAAATGACCGTCCCATAGTAGATGTTGTACCAGCCACCGACCGGACGAGCCAGGACCTGGCCCGAGCAACCGGTGTGGCAAAAAGCCCTGTGACGCTTCAACGCAGCCCAGCTTGGGGCTATGACAGGCCATGGCTCGGCTCGCGCCCCTGGGCTTCTGGTCCGTGGTTGCCACAATGGGATGTAGCGCCCCAGTGCCGGCGTCCCATCCCGAACCTCCCGAACCTCCAGAAGCGGCACCGGCAGAGGCGCCACCCGTCAAGCCGCATCCTGCCCCTGCGACGAAACCGGCCGGGACATCATCGCCCAGCCCCAGCGCACAGGCCCCTACCGGACCGAACGCTGCACCGAATGCCCTCTGTGCCCAGGGAACGGACTGCAAGCGCCGGGGACTATGCTCACAGCTGGGTGGCCGTTGCGTGGCCGGCTCGAGCGCCGACTGTGCCCAATCGGTGGACTGTCGAGCTGCCGGCCGCTGTGTCTCCAAGGGCGGCGTTTGCACCGTCGGCACCGACACCGATTGCGCCAACTCGCACGGCTGTCGAGCTTTTGGGAGCTGCCGGGTTCGCGGGGGAGTCTGCCAGGCACTCCTCGACGGCGACTGCCAGCAAGCAACGGCCTGCGCCGAGCACAAGCTGTGTCACGCTAGCGGCGGCAGCTGTGTAGAGTAGCGCCCGTGCGGGCGTGTCGATGGCGGCTCAGCGTTACTTGGGCAGCCATTCACGCCGGATACGCAGCCCGCCCATCTGAGTCTTGTGCTTCTTGCCGGTCGGCTTGCCGGCGGCATCGAGGCATTTGACCTCGACGGTGGGATCGCCGAGCGCCGAGGTCGACTCCTTCACTTTCTCGATGATGGCCGTCGACTGCTTGGTGGACTCACAGAACACCAGCACCTTGATGCCCTTCTTGGCCACACCGAAGTGCAGCTTGCCCCGAGGCATGGACACGACCATTCGGTCGCTCATCCGCTGCACTTGGACGTTGACCCCTTCCACCGCGGTGACCGTGCCGATCTCGTAGGTTGGTTCCTTCTCGCGAAGGGGACCCCAAACTCGGACCCCGACAATCGAGTCGCCTGGGGGCAGGCTCTCAGAGGTGTCTTCCGCCTTCAGCCCAGCGGCCGATACCCAACCGAGCCCCTTGTGAGCCCGCGCAGCAAGGTCAGCGAGCTTGCCTGGGTCGACGTTGGCGATCAGCACGACGCCACCGCCGCGAGCGATCTCCCACACGGCGCGCCCGGTCCTGAGCTGGTTGGTGCTCTTGGCCAAGGGCTTGAAAGGAAGGTGAAGAGTGGCGTTGCCGTAGAGCCACATCTTCTTGGGCCCAGACGCAGCGCACTGAACGGAGCTGCAGGCCACCCAGAAAGCAAGCTCGCGGCGCAACCGAGCAAGCTCCTTGGGCTCCATCTTGGTCGGCTTGTCTTCAGATTTCTCCTCGGCGCCCGGGCTGGCTGGCTCGGGCTTGTCGCCACCGGTCAGCAGCTTCTGCATCCGGGCCTGCTCGTCGTCCATCGTGGCCGCCGCGTCTTCCACTGGGCGGGGCAGCCAGAAGCCGGCCTTGATCAGCTTGTCGACCTTCTTGAGCTCGCTCTTGGCCCCTGACTCGCCGAAAGCATCGCCCACGATCTCCTTGATCTCTTTGGTGATGCCCTTGCGGATCTTCTTCAACACCCGTTCGCGGTCCCTGGAACTAGCTTCGTCGTTATCCACAGCGGCATGTAGCACCGCGGTCGCCTCACTCCAGCGGCCTTCCTTGGAGGCCGCCGCGGTCTTCTCGAGCAACGCCTCGATGACAGCCTCGCCCACCTCGTCCTTGAATCCCTTGTACTTCTTGGTCTCGAGGCCCTTCTTGGTGTTGGGGTCCACCACCAGCTTGCGCGCCCGGGCCAGCTGGCCATCTTCGACCACCGCGGACAGACAGCCGAGATGCGCTTTGACCGTGTACTGGCGGAGCAGCGCTGGCACCTGAGTCTCGCTCTTGGCATCGACCACCTTGGCGGTGAGGCCGAGCGCCTCGGCGCACTTGCCGGCTTCGGCCCGCTTGATGATCTCCTTGGACAAGTGCTTGGACTCAGCTTCGTTGACCGCTTCGGTGGCTAGACTGATCCGGTGGCGGATCTGCGCATCCGAGTACTGGTTGGCCTCGGTGAGCAAGGCCCGCGCCTTGTCGTATTGACCTGACTCGATTTGGTTCTTGGCCTCGTTGACGAGGAGCTTCGCCTTCGCAGGATCGACGCCTACCGCGTCATCTCCACTTCTGGTCTCTACGCCGCCGCACCCGAGCACGCCGACGAGTACAATCGCCATCCAACGCATGGGCGCATCATGGCGCTTGTGGGGCGCTACGTCGAGCGACTCGATCAAAGGTCACGACTGGGCCCAGGGGTGCTTGGCTTCAAGCGCCTCAGCCCGCTCACGCAACTCGGAGGGCAACCGGCGTCGAGCAGCTGCTTCGAGGGACATGGCCAGCCCCTCGCCGCTGTCGAAGCGGTCGTCAGGATCCTTGGCCATGGCAATCATGAGCACCCGGTCGACGTCGGCTGGACAACGAGCCACAAGACTGGGCCGGGGCGGCATGCCGTGGATCACCTGGTAGAGGATTTGGGGGACCCCGTCGCCGCTGAAGGCTGGTCGGCCGGTGAGAGCGCGATAGGCGATGACCCCGAGGGCGTAGAGATCGGTGCGGTGAGATACCTCGGCGGCGTTGGCCTGTTCCGGCGCCATGTAGCTCGGCGTGCCCACCATGTGTTGGTGGGTCATGGTGGCCTCGGTGAGCAGCTTGCTGATGCCGAAATCCAAAATCTTCCAGGTCGAGCTCCCATCGCCGAGCTCGGCGAGGAACAAGTTGCGTGGCTTGATGTCCCGGTGGACGATGCCGTGCTCGCGGGCAGCATCCAGGCCTGCGCCTACTTCACGCACGCAGCGAATCACCTCAGGCAGCTTGAGCGGCCCACGAGCCCGGAGGTGATCCGAGAGGTCCTGGCCATGCAGTCGTTCCATCGCGATGTAAGGAATCGGTGCAACGTCATCGCTGGTGCCGATGACTCGCACCACATTGGGCACATCGATCATGGACGCCACCCGGCACTCGCGCATGAACCGGGACACCGCCTCAACGTCACTGAGCACTTGGGCGTGCAGCAGCTTCACAGCCGCGACCTCTTCGGTGTCGATGTGGACGGCATCGTAGACCTCACCCATCCCGCCGCGACCCAGCAGGGCGCCCAGCCGATAGTCGCCCACCACCTCGTCGGTGAAACGGCCCAATCCACGAGCCCGAAGCGCCCCCTCTAGATCGAAGCGAGCCTCTTTCAGCAAGGCCTCGCGTGCCGCGAGTTGGCGCACCGCGCGATCGTGTTGAGTCAGCGATTGCTCCGCCGCTCGATAGCTGAAACGGGACACCAAGTAGGTGGCGAAGAAGATCGTCTCGGTGAGACCGAGCAAGGCCAGCCGGTTGAGGACCGGCAGATGGTCCGCCGTGATCAGACCGGGATCGTCGACCAAGCCGAAGATCATGGCGCCGGCGCCGAGACCGTAGACCACGGCGCAGGTCAAGTAGATCGCCAAGGTACCCCGGGCCGAACGGGACAAACCGATGAAGGCCAAACCAAAGGGAATCGCCGCCACCGCCGGTGAGAACACGCCCGTATAGGCGACGCTGACCAGGGCACCAGCGGTCAGCACGAAGCCCACGGCGATCATCCGCCGCATCGAGAACTGGCTCGGGTCGCGCAGGTGCCAAGCAAGCCAACCGGACGCCACGCCGCAGACCAGCATGGAGACCCCGAACACCGCAGCCATCACCGGATGGCCACCCAACCAGGGCAAGGGCAGCACCACGACGACGCAGACGATCACCGCCACTCGGACAAACCAGCGGGCGCGCTCGAAGTCCTGCAGCTGCATGGCCTCGCCGAGGGTCACGCTGCTCGACTTGGTCTCACTACTCGCGAGGCTACCGAAAGAAGCCAGCGAGTCGCTGGTGCTACCAGGCGTGGGCTGCTCCGTTCGGAGCGGCGCCGGCCGCGCCGACCTTGGGAGATCCGGACGAGTGTGGTCGCCCCGCATGTCGCGGGTGGGCAGATCGACGTCGAAATCCAGATCCGTCCGCTCCACGCTATCGCTATCGTGAGGGCGCGGCGTAACGCTTCCTCGCTGGGCGTGAGGCGCGTCGACCTTGGTTGCTTCGTCCTCTTCGGAAGCCATGGGCGTGGGCAATCGCAGGATTGCGTGCGTGGGCAGCTTACTGACCGTCAAGCCATCCGAAAAGAGACCAGCCGAGAAGAGGGCAGCGCTGCGGACCGGGGCTCGGTCACGGACGGATGGCGTGGGGGCCCATCCCGTTGCGGAGGTAGTTGGCCCGGCCAGTCGGCCACAGCAGGCAGTTCTCCTCCGAGCCAGGCACGTTGTAGATGTGAATCTGATCGTTGGCCGTCAGCAGCACGATCTCGAGCGTGCCGTCGCCGTCCACATCCACCACGGTGGGCGCCGCCAGCAGGCCGTTGATCGATCCGCTCGATTGGGTGAGCGGCAGCTCGTGCAGCAGCTGACCGCTGGAGGACAGGATGATGAGACGGCCGGCATCCTCGGCCGCGCCATAGGTGCCGAAGATGATCTCAGGCTGTCCGTCGGCGTTGAGGTCGACCACCGCCGCCTCCGAGGCGCCCACCTGCAGCCCCTGAGCGTAGTCATAGGCCCAGAGCTGGGTGGCGTCCGGCCCCCAAGCGTAGAGGTGACCGTCTGCGTCTGGAGCGACAATCTCAGGCAACTCGTCGCCGATGATGTTCACCGCCGCCGGTGCCGGTACCACACCGCCGGCGCCGTCGATGGGCATGCCGGTCTGGGGCAGGGTCTCCCAGCCCGGTGTGCGTCGGGCGCTGCGATTGCCCTCGGTCGCGTAGTCGCCATCGAGCACCATCAAGGCGTGGAAGTGGGTCTCGTAAGGTGAGTTAATCTCGGCATTGGGCAGGCCGGCGACCTCGTTGTTCCCATCCCCATCGATGTCCAGAACGATGGGCGGCGAATGAGTCCACTGAGCCCAATAGGTCCAGCTCGGCCCCGGCCATTCACCGACGTGCAGATGGTAGTGATCTTCTTCGACCTGAGGGTCGATGTAGCGAATGAACTGCCCCCAATCGAGGGGCAGCCCGTCGTAGTCACCGCCCCGCTGAGAGAAGTAGGACGTATCAGAAGTGATCGAGGTGCCGTCGTTGCGGAACGCGTTGATGTGGTGGTTGTCGTAGGTGACGATGATCTCGAGATCGTCGTCGTCATTGATGTCACCGATGCCGACGTTGAGGCCATAACAGCCAAAGCCATGGTGCCCAATACCGTTGGCATCGGCATCGCCACCATCGCCGGTCAACACGTTGTAACGAGGCCAGGCCGGCCACGAGATGCCGGCGGGCTGAAACATGGTGCCGTCGGGGTTGAACACATAGACCTGAGGCCCGTCGTTGCCTTGGGTGTTGGTCGCTACGATCTCGATGTTCGAGTCGTGATCGATATCCGCCGCAGCGAGACCCCGCACCTCGGGGCAATTGCCGGCCGCACAGGTGGACTGGGGCCAGCCCGCCTTGTCCACCAAGCCGCCGTCGCGCCACTCGTAGACATCGACCCAAGCACCTGACCGCCCGACGGCGATCTCCATGATGCCGTCGTTCTCGAGATCCGCCACTACGACCGGCGCGTAGACCCGTTCGTCATGGCTGATCCGAGACAGCTCGTTGCCCTCGGCGTCCCACACCACCACGGTGTAGAAGGCTCCGATGATCTCTTTGGCCCCATCGCCGTCGAGATCCACCACCGCCGGGGACGACCACCAGCCCGTCCACACCTGAGGGGCCGTCACCTGCCGGACGTAAACGGGCTCAGCAACATCGGCGCTGGGATTGGTGCCGGCGTCACAGGTCGGCACCTCATTGAGGAAGCAGTTGCCATTGACGCAGTGCTGGTCACTGGGGCACTCGCCCGCGACCATGGTGGGACAGTCATCGACCAGGCGACAGACCGAGAAGTTGGTGGCATCGAGGCACTCGCCAGCGTCGACTTCGTCGCACTCGGGGCTACAGCCCGTTGGGATGCAGGCCGTCTCTTCCCACATCACCCAACCGCCGTCGCAAGTACAAACGGCCGTTCCACCTTGGTTCTGACAGCTCGAGTGGCTCGGGCATGTCACGCCCTGGCAGGGGTCAGGTTGCCAGCCGTCGTCACCGCTACAACTCGCCATCCCAGCGATCAGCACGACCATTCCAATCCGCACCGGTCTCATCGCCCACCTCCGTCAAGCAACCTGCTGAGCTTCGAGCATAGCACCAGCAGCCTTGCCACTGGGCAGCCCTGGAGAATCACTCCTGCAGGCTGCGAAACATGGCGTACTCGTGCTCGAAGTTAGGCGTGAACAGTCCCGTTCCCAGGGCGCTAGCGATCTGATCGTGGGTCCAGAAACGCAGCTCGTCGATCTCGTCCCGTTGCCGAACGAAGGGACCGTTGTGGCAACCCGTGTAGGTGTGGACCAGCTCGGTCTCGATGTCGCTGCGATTCAGATAGCGGTAGCAGAAGCTGAGCTCGATGATGCCTGGATCGAGGCCGATCTCTTCGGCAATTTCCCGGCGCAAAGCCGCGTCGATTGCCTCCCCATAAGCCACATGCCCACCCACAGAAGTATCCCAGCGCCCCGGCTGGACGTCCTTGTCCTGGCTGCGCAGCTGCAACAGCAGCCTACCGTCATCGCTGGTGACGAGACAGTGCACCACCGGATGGATCAGCGCCGGATTGCCGTGGGCCTCGCTCCGCTTCACCGAGCCGCGAAGCTCGCCCGTTTCGGACACCAAAGGGAAAAGCTCATCACTCATGGCGCCTCGAAACAACGGTGAGTCCCGAGTAGGAGACTTCAGGGTCCGGTCACTGCACGCAGTTGGGCGTAACCGGGTCACTCTCGTTGTTGTCGTCCCGACATTCGTTGAACGTGATGTTGTTGGGATCGATGAGGATCCGGGCAAAGAAGGCGTCGGAAGTCGACGCTTGGGCCTCAGGCGCAACGAACTCGAGCACCTCGGTCTGACCGCTCATCAGTGGCTTGGTGGTGATTACGCTACCTAGGAGCACCTCGGGCGTGTCGACCTTGAAAACCCCTGCTTCTACGCCTGCAGGCAGCCCGCTGAGCCCCATGTTGCGCACCGAGACTTCCATCTTCACCGGCGTAATACACTCGGCAAAGAGCTTCACGGTGGCATCTGGTGCATCAAAAAGCCCCTGGTCTTGGACGTTCTGGCGGAAGTTGTTCAGCCAGTCGATCTGCCAGTTCTTGTATTCCACCTTGGGGATCTCACCGTAGTAGGAGCTCTGATCACAGGCACCGTCACGAGGATCGCAGACGTTGGTCACGTGATAGGTGTGCTGGGTCCATAGGGTGCGGGTGCCGACCCACGAGTTGGCCTTGTCGCCATAAGCGGTGATGCCGCGATAATGAGGCGCATTGGGCGGCGACGACCAGACCGGATAGGCGCCGTTGGGATCGGTGTGGTGGGCGCAGGTCCAGGTGTTGGGGTTCGCCCCGTTAGCGATCTGAAGCATCTCGGCGTGGCCATCACCGTCGATGTCCGCCACCATCGAGGACTCGGTCGCCGTGAACGACTGGGTCAAGGCGGTGAACAACACGTTGCCCGTGGCTCCTTCGTAGACCCAGAGGTAGCACTCGTCGTTGTAGATGACCTCGGCGGCGCCATCGCCGTTGAAGTCGAAGACGCTCGAACCGGTAACCGACGAGCTGTTGTCGTGGTTCAGCTGATCCCACACCACGGTCAGCGCGTTATTCTGGAAGTCCGGCTTGACCATCGAGTAGCGGTTGGCCTGAGCGACGCCAATCTCCGGATAGCCATCACCATCGAAGTCAGCCACCGTGGGTGGCCCACCGCCACCGGTTCCGGGCAAGGTGACCGGTCCGAGGACGAGCTGGCCGGTGAGCCCATCGAGCAGTCGCACCGTTCCACTCACCACGACGACCACCTCGGGGGACCCGTTCTTGTCGAAGTCGCCGATGGCGGTGAAGCCGTCGTGGGTGCTGTTGTTCCACAACGTGGTGCCGTTCTTGCGGTAAGCGGTGCGACCGGCGAGCAACTCGAGGAAGCCGTCACCATCGAGGTCGACGAAGTAAGACAGCGCCGTGTTGGCCGCGCCGCCCCAGCCAGCCGTACCCACCCAGAGCCGGGTGATGGCGTTGTTGGTGGTCTCGAACAAGGTGCGCCCATAGGCAATCTCCGGGTGGCCGTCGCCATCCATGTCGCCAATCGAAATGCCCCCGCCCCAGCCGAAGGCGCTGGTGCCGTAGCCCCCAACCCGCTCATCACTGATCCGTTGAACCTGACCGGTGCCGTCGACCATGGCGATGTAGCCGTCGCCAGTCATCGCGACGATGTCGAGCAGCTCGTCACCGTCGATATCGCCGAGGGCCACGCTCATGCCCGCAAAACCGTGGTTGCCCGTCTTGGCCTTTTCGAGGGACCAGATCTCGGTGCCGCTCTTGCCGTCGAGCATGCGCAAGACGCCGGTCAGGCAGGTGGAGATCGCGTCGTTGCTGCAAGAGCAGCAGGTGTTCTTCACGTTGCCTGACACGAAGACGACATTGGGCGGATCGGCCATATCGACTTTGCCATCACAGTTGGCGTCGAAAATGCGCGCCACCGTGGGCGTCGCCCAAACGTCGGCGCTGTCGGGAAACTCGGTGGGCGCTGGGTCATAGCCCCACTGCCACTCGACGACCGCATCGAGCTGGCCCGCCGGCGGATGGTATTCACAGCTTTCGATGCAGTCACCGCCACCGGCGCCGCCGCCTCCTTCGCCACAAATCTCGGGAAGAGGCAGGCATTTCCCCATCTCGAGGGGCTGCGTGCAATTGGCGCCACTTCCGCCAGCCCCCTGGTTCTCGCCGAGCGCCGGTTCGCAGTAGTGATCCTCAGGACAATCAGCGGCGCTGACACAGTCGTCGCCAGGAGTGACACAGGCCTTGAAGAGGCAGACCTCGGTGACCTCGCAGCACCCATCGCCGCAGAGCTGGTCGACAGAGCCGCAACACTTGCCGTTGTGACATACGCCACCGTTGCATTCCTCGTCAGTGGTGCATTCGTCGGCTCCACCGTCGAACAGATCGCCGCCCTGACCGCTCGATGAGCTCACCCCCCCCCCCCCCCCCCGGAGCACCGGGTCGCCGAACACAGAGTTGTCAGAGCATCAGGCCCCCAACCCCACAACGGC
>JAUVCD010000119.1 GCA_030590865.1 Myxococcales bacterium
CACATTGACGCCTGGTGCGGCGATGTCGACGCCTTTGCCGCGCGAGGAGAACCACGCAAGTTGGTCGTCCGAGTCGGTGGCACTGACGCCGATGACGCCGCGGCTGCCGCCTGGATAGCCCACCGCACCGGCACTGTTGCCCGCCGCTGCCACGATCACCACCCCTTGGGCACGGGCGTGATCGATGGCTGCTTGCAGCACCTGCGAGTTGCGCGGGCTGCCGAGGCTCAGGTTGATCACCTGGGCGCCGTTGTCGGCAGCCCACCGGATCCCGTCAGCCACGCCGGTGGTGGTCCCCCAACCGTCGCCGCTGAGCACCTTCACCGGCATCAGCCGGGCGCCAAAGGCCAGGCCGGCGGTGCCGAGGCCGTTGTGGGTCGACTGGGCAATGGTGCCCGCCACATGGGTGCCGTGGCCGTGGTCGTCATTGGCGTGCTTGCTGCTGTCGACGAAGCTGCGTCCCTCCACGCAACGAGTATTGGCCAGATCGGTGGCCTTTTTGAATTGATCGAAGGTCTCACAGGCGATGCCCGTGTCGATCACCGCGACCGTCACGCCGCGGCCGATGGTCAGCCCCCAGGCTGCTTCAGCCCCAACGCGGGACAGGTGCCATTGCTTGTCGAACATGGGGTCATCGGGCACGAACAGAGCGGCCACCCGGGAATGGGGCTCGATGTGCTCGATGCGCGTGTCACCCCGCAGCTTGGTGAGCACCGTCGAGACGGCGCCTGAGATGCTGACAATCTCGATCCGGGTCGCAGGCTCGAGGACCGAGGCTCGGAAGGTCACCCCGAGGGAGGTCAAGAGCGTGCGGATGGTGGACGACTCGATGTCGTCGTGAAAATCCACCACATATTCGCCGGGGATGTCCCAGCTCGACTCGGTCGTCCAGCTCGCCTTGCCGGGATCTGATGGGCCGCCGGCGTGAGCCGCGGTCGCCGAGAGCACCAGGGCGCCCAGGGCCGTTGCGGCCAGGGCGCGAACCACTCGCTTGTTTGCATGTCCCATGCTGTGTCTTCCAGTTCGTCTTCCGCTGTGTCTTCCGCTGTGTCTTCCGACGGGTTCAGCCTAACCCACTATGAGATTGACGGCTGCGAGGGCTGTCGTTCGTCTTGGTTTCGTCATTTCGACACTTTGGGGCCATGGTTTCGTCCAGGTTTCGTAACGCTGCTGGAATCGACGTGCCCAGAGCGGCGTTACGCCCCTGCTGAGCACGAATTCGACGGCCTATGAGCCTCCCTTCTCCACCCCCTGCGACGGCGGCCCGCCGTTGTGATAAGCACGTGCTGCCGATGCTCGAATCACGGCTCCTTCGGACCCTCACCACGGTGCTGGTCGCCGTCCTGTTGGCACTCGTGGCTGGCTGCACTGGTGCCCAAGCTCGGGCGCCCAGCGTGCCAGCCCACGACCAACCGGTACCGCCATCTGAGCCGCGGGCCGAGGTCGTCCTGGTCGTCGATCTCGAAGCCTCCCAGGGTTGTGAAGAGCGCTTCGACTTGGCGCTCTACCAGGACCGCCGGGTCGATCTCATCCAATGGGATGCCGCCAGGGGCTCATGCGCTGGCCGGCAGGTGACGATCCGCTATTTGTCTGCCCAGCTCGACCGCAACAAACTGCTTGGATTGGTTCGCAAGCTCGTCCTGACCGCGCGCATCGCCAAAGACTCGCCGGAGCGCGAGCCTCGCCCAAAAAGACAGTGAGCCTCTCGATGGCACCACCCTGCAACCAAAGCCCTAACTCAACGCCCACCCCACGGCCTCGCTCTTGGCTCGGCCCGCTGATTCTCATTCTCGGCCTGCTGCCCACCGTCGCCACTGCCTGGCAGGCGCTGACGGTGGACGATGCTGTTGCCGGTGGTCGACCTCGCTCCGCCCGTCAGAAGATCCTCGCCAAGATCCCCAGGGATCCGTCGGTGCTCATCAACGTGACGTACCGCGACATGCCGTCGAGCCCCGACATCCTCAACCTGGGCAAGCGGTCGACCAAGGCTCTCGAGCGATGTCTGTCCGACAACGTCGATGCCAACGTACGCAGTCTCTGCGCCGTGGTGCTCCAGGCGCTGGGTGATCGCCGCGCCCTGCCCACCCTGCACGCCGCGCTCGAGGACTGGGAGGTGGATGTTCGCTGGCAGGTGGTGAGGGCCCTGGGCGCGATCCCCGATCCGAGCAGCGTGGAGCCGCTGCTCAAGCTCTTCGCGCGGAAGGACGAGGAGAGCCACGTTCGCAGCGCCATTCTCCATGCCCTGGGATCGATCAGCGACCAACGGGTGGTGCGCATGCTTCGAGGCCTGTTGCGGAAGAAGGCCGACGAGAACGTCGAGGACTTCCGGCCTCAGGCCTTCGACGCCCTCTGGCACAATCGCCACCTGATGGGCCGTCCGACCCTGATCGGCGACACCCTCAACGCCCTGCGCAGCGACAACGACAGCCTGGTGCAGAGCGCGACCCTCGCCGCCGCCGAGTTGCGCTCGCCGCGACTGGTCACGGCGCTCATCCCGCTGATGGAGCATCCCTGGGCCGAGGTGCGCAACAAGGCGGTCTATGCCCTCGGTCGCATTGGTGACAAGAAGGCCACCAAGGCCCTCTTGGCCCGACTGCCCAAGGTGCGTGAGTCGCGGATGCTGAACAACATCGCCTTCGCCCTCGAGCGGCTCGACAAGCAGGCCTTCTACACGTCAATCAAGCAGGTCATCGAGCATAAACAGGCGATCATTCGGCTCAATGCGGCTTTCGTGCTCGGTGACGTCAAGCACCCCGAGGGGCTGCCCATGTTGCAAGCGGCGCTCGATGACGCCAGCGACTTCGTGCGCACCAGCGCCATCGTCGCGGTGGGCAAGCTGGGTACTAATGCGGCGCAGACCAAGGCTGCCATCGCAGCGCTCGAGCCCTTCGTCAGCCACCCGAACCTCTCGGTTCGCCAGGAGGCCATCTATGCGATCCATGCGCTGACCCAAGGCGGGCGGGTCGAC
This sequence comes from Myxococcales bacterium, assembly GCA_030590865.1. Classification (GTDB taxonomy): domain Bacteria; phylum Myxococcota_A; class Polyangia; order Polyangiales; family Polyangiaceae; genus JAPYTK01. The sequence goes on from JAUVCD010000119.1 coordinate 2,969, forward strand.
CTGATCCACGACGAGCTCTACAGCAAAGTCGACCGCCGCAAGCACCGTGCCATCATCGAGCGTGCCGCACTGGCCCTCGGCGAGGCCGGCGACCCGCGGGTGCACGACTACCTGGTGAACTGCCTGTTGCGGAGGTCCTGCACGGTGCGCACCGTCGGACCCTATCTTCGCAAGCAGGGGCGCCCGGGCGCGAAGGGTCGAGTGTTGCTTGCCTGGGCTCGTCGCAACACGGGCTTGAGCGAGCTGGTGGCCCAGCTCAAGCCGCCGGGTACCCTACCGGTGGCGTCGAGCGCTTTACGTGAGGACTGGGCCTACCCTCGGTCTGAGGTGACCTTTGCGTCACTACGAATTCTCGGCAGCGCCGGGAACTCCTCGGTGACCTCGCTGCTCGAGCGCCGGGCCAACACGCGCTATACCTGGGCGCGTATCGAGGGTCGCGTGGCGCTGGCCCGGTTGGGCAAGGCCGATGCGTCCACCCGCTTGCTCGCCGAGATGGACACCCTGCCGGCTGCCTGGTTTCCTCGGTTTGCCCGCGCGCTGTCTCGAGTGCAGGAACCGGCAGTCCAGTCCCAGCTGGATCCTGGGCTGGAGAAAAAGCAGAGCGACAAAGACGTGCACGTGGCGCTAGCTGCGGCCGCCATTCGGCTGAGCTGGGATCCTGACAAAGCGGTCTTCCGTTTTCTCGATGCCTTGGCGTCGCCGAGCAGTCACGAGCGCGATTTGGCGGAACATTATCTGTCGCGGAACAAGGACCAGAAGGTCACCTGGCTGCTCCGTCGTGCCTTGGCCCGCGAAGGCCGTATCCACACCCGCGACCGGCTGCGCGCCCTGCTCGACGAGCGAGGCTGAGCCATGAGCCTCGCGGTCGTGCTTGCCGGCGCCGTGGCGTTGGCATCGCTCAGCTACGACCCGAGCGCGACCGCCGCGGCGCCCAAGACTGCGGTGCTGCTGGCCGTCGGTTTGGCGGCGCTGGCGCTGTCCCTACCCACCACTATTCGGTCCCGGCGACTGGCGCTGACCACCGGGGGCGCCGGCTGGTTGCTGCTGTGCGCCTGGGGGCTGCTCACCCTCGCCTGGGCGGACCATCCGCAGGTCGGTGATCTGGCGATTTGGCTCGGCGGCGGGGCTGTCCTGCTCAGAGTGAGCCGCCTGGACGCAGAGGATGTGCGCGTTGCAGCCGGCTGGGCCGGCGTGGCCGTCGGCAGTGGCTCGTCGGTGGCCTTGGCGATCCAGGCCGCCCTCGGGGCCCGCGGGCTCGCCTTGCATGGGTTGCACGGCAACCCGAACTGGCTCGGGTTGGTGCTGGCGACCACGCTGCCGCTCCAGCTCGACCGGCTGGCGAGCGAAGGGGCGCGCCGGACGTTGCGGTGGTGGGCCTTGACCGGCTCGGTGGCTCTCACGGCGGCAGCCTTGTTGCTGTCCGGCTCCCGGGTCGGGTGGTTGGCCCTGGCCGTGGTGGCGCTGGTTTGCGGGCGCGGTCCCATCCGTTGGTGGGTGACGAGCCTGGTGGGAGCGGCGCTGACCTATGCCCTGGTGGCGGGTGATCTGGCTCAGTCTCTGGGCGGTCGCTGGTGGTTGTGGCGGACCAGTGTGAATGCTGCTCTGACCGGCCTGCCTTGGGGCCATGGGATGGGCGGCTTCCCCCACGCCTTCTTGGATGCTCAAGGGGCGCGCCTGGCCTCATGGTCCCCTGAGCAGGCGGCGCTGCGCTTCGAGAATGCCACCACCGCTCACCAGGAGTGGTTGCAGCTGCTGTGCGAGGGAGGACTGTTGGCGCCGGCTCTGCTGCTCGCCGTCCTGGTCCTTTCATTTCTCCAGCTGCGCCGCCGCTGGCGCGCGGGTGCCGCGACTGTGCTCGCTGTGGCCGTCTGCACTCTGGGCGACGCGCCGCTCAGACAGCCAGCGGTCATCGCCATCCTGTGCTTGGTGCTGGCCGCCACTCCGCGACTGCAACCTCGTCGCGGCGATCTGGTGTTGGCCGGGGCAACTCTCGTGGCGGTCGCCGTGTTGCTCCCCACCGCAGTGTCTAGTTGGCTGGGGGCCCGGCGTCTCACCGCCGCCCGTGAGCTCCCGCTAGCCGATCGGTTGGCTCGGCTCGGCGCCGCCGCCAAGGCCGAGCCCCAGTCGGGTGAGCTCGCCCTGGCCTTGGGTCTCGCTCATCTCGAGGTTGGGGAGCCGCAAGCTGCGCTGGCGGACTTGGAGCGCTCCCGGGGGCTGCTCGCCAACCTGGGCACCGATGTGGCCATCGGTAACGCCCACATGCAGCTCGGCGCCACCGCCGCGGCCATCGTTGCTTATCGCCGCGCCTTGAGGCGTCACCCCGCGCTGTTTCGGGCTCACGCCAATCTCGCCGAAGCGCTACGAATCGCCGGCGATCTGGACCAAGCGGTTCACCACCTGGCCGTGGCCCGGGAGCTGATGCCTAACCATCCCAAGCTTCTACAGACCGCTGAACGGCTGCGCCGCGATCAGATCGACGCCGCTACCCAGTGACTGGGCTGCTCGTCCCAGGGGGATGCGGGTCCGGCGCGACGAAGGGGCTCGCCTCGGCGAGTCGACCGTGGCATCAGTGCGTTTCAAGAGTCCGTGAACTGGGTATCCAACGACTGAGAGAACAAGATGACCGATCCACTCGCCGCTCCCGCCGATGTTGCTGCACCGCCAGCTGACGCCACCACGACCGCCAGCGGCTTGGCCTACAAATCGCTCCAGTCTGGCGCTGGCGAGAGCCACCCCGGACCTACGAGCAAGGTCGAGGTCCATTACACAGGATGGACCACCGACGGGAAGATGTTCGACAGCTCCGTGGCTCGGGGTCAGACGATCTCGTTCCCTCTCAACGGCGTCATCAAAGGCTGGACCGAGGGTGTTCAGCTGATGAAGTTGGGCGACAAATTCCGCTTCTGGATTCCAGCTGGCATGGCCTACGGCGAGAACCCAGGTGGGGGCCGTCCCGGCGGCCTGCTGGTTTTTGACGTCGAGTTGTTCAGCATTAGTTGAGTCCTCGTTTCTCGTAGGAGAAACCTCGAAACGCCATTGCCGGGCTGCCCGGAGGTCGGGATGCTCAAGATCATCACTGCCGGTGCAGTGCTTTCAATGTCGTGGTTGTTGATCGCCGGTGCGCCTTTCGGCTGTGGACAGCACGTGACCGTGGTCTCTGGAGCTGGAGGCGGCGGCAACGGGAGCACGAGCACCGGGACAGGTGGCGTGGGAGCTGCCGGTACCGGCGGCGGTATTCAATTCGATGCCGGTGTCGATGGCTCCGGCGGGATGGGCTGCGCCGATCTCTACTACCCGGCTGAGCCGGTCGTCTCTCCGGCTGACGTCGTCTACGTGGTGGACAACTCGTGCTCCATGGCTGAGGAGATCAACGCGGTTGAGCAGAACATCAACGTCAACTTTGCGCAGATCCTGCAAAACAGTGCCCTCGACTATCAGGTGATCATGGTCACCGCTCACGGCGACGGCCTACTCGACCTGTGCGTCGGCCCACCCCTCAGCGGTACAACCAGTTGCATCGGCCCGCCGGTCGCGGTGCCTGGGCAGTTCCATCACTACAGTCTTGCCGTGCAGAGCCACGACCTGTGGTGCAAGGTGCTCGGCAGTCTAGTGGGCAGCTTGGCAGACGATTTCGGCCAGGCTCCCACGGGCTGGCAGTCCTGGCTCCGCACCGAGGCGGTGAAGACCATCGTCGGGATCACCGACGATGGTGTGAGTTGCACCTGGAGCAGCACGAGCCTCGACGATCAAGATCAGAGCAACCCTGGGCAGGTGAGCGCCGTCGATTTCGACCACCTGTTGTTGCAGGCGGCGCCCGGCCAGTTCGGTACGCCGGCGGAGCGGAACTACCGCTGGCACAGTCTGGTGGGTCTGCCGCTCAAGCCCAATCCAGTCGAGCCATACGACCCCATCGAACCGGTCGCAGTTGGCACTTGCGCGACGGCGGTAGCGCCCGGCACGGGCTACCAGTGGCTGAGCATAGGCAGCATGGGTCTTCGCGCTCCAGTGTGCGCCCTCCCGTCCTACGACTCGTTCTTCCAGGATCTGGCCGCCAGCGTTGTCGACAGCGCCACCAACCGCTGCGAGCTGTGGGCTCCTGAGGAGCCGGGTGCGTCTTACCCACTGGAGGCGATGACCCTTCTCTACACCCCGGGGGGACCTGGCCCGGTGGAGGAGATCGAGCAGGTCGTGGCCCTCCAAGCCTGTGGTGACGACGACGACAAATTCTACATCGAGGATGGCATCGTGAAGCTCTGCCCAGAGGCATGCGATCGGATCACCGCAGACGATGCGGCGGAGCTCGATCTCCGATTCCCGTGCCTCTGGATTTGATGCGCCCCGGACCGCAGGGCTAGGGCTGGTGAGGCATCAGCCACATCAGGGTCAGCTGGTTGCTGTGCCGGCCTAGATCGTTGCCCATGCCGCCAGGGCCGTCGAATTGCATGCTCTCCAGGGTTCGAATGGGAAAGTCCCAGGGACCGTTGGGCATGATGTCGGCGCTGAAAGCGTCGCGGAAGTCGGTGGGGATTCTGGGGGCCCAGGGCTCGTAGCGGCTTGCTTGGATGGATGATGCGGGGAAGGCAGCGTCCCAGTCATCCTGGATGCGCTGGCTGTAGGTCCCCTGGTTTTCCACGCTCTCGAGATAGGCACGCAGATAGGCTGCCGAGGATTCGTCCAGATCGGCCCAGGTGCGTAGTCGCTCCCGGACCGCCGCCTCTCCATTGGTTTGAATGTCCCGGAGCATGAGCCCCATGCCGCTGTCGTAGGTGGCTCGTCCGAAAGCTGATTGTGGCGTCTCGTCGTGGGCCATCGCCCAGTCGATTGCTGCTTGGTCACCAAGGGCTTCGGCCAGGTACAAGACCGCATACTCGCCGTAGTTCTCGTAGAATGACCCGCCACCGGATAGCCAATCGACATAGTCTCGGGCGGCGTCGAGATCCCGCCCGTCGCCGGTCAAATAGTAATGGTGCACGACCGCGATGGAGGGAATGCCATAGCTGGCCATATAGGCGCCCCAGTGCTGCTGATCGTGACGATGTCCGCCGCCACGGCGATGGCTCGAGTCATTGTCTCCTGGTGCCGGACCATCGTCAGGCGCATCCCAGAACACGCAGTCGACGTCCCGGGTGTGGCGGAGCCAGGTGTCGGCGGCGCGGAAGTAGGGATAGCGTCCCGAGCGGAGGTACTGCACGAAGGCCCATTGCCCAAAGCGGTAGTTTTCCTGTAGCCAGCCCGCATAACCCCAGTTGCTGTAGAGGAACGGGTTCCAGGGGATGTCGAGCTCCCAGTTCTGCTTCTCGTATTCCGGCAGATAGTCGCCGTAGTCGATCATGCCGACCCAGCCGTACTCGCGCTTGGAGCGGATGATTCGCGCCATCAGGTGGTCGAGGTAGTTCTCGATTTGGGGTCGGCTCGCGGGGTCGTAGGCCAGCAGCGGTCCGAAGACGCCAGTGGCCACGTTGTGCTCACCAGAAACGAAGGGTCGTAGCGGATCCTGAAAACGTCGAAAGCGGTCGTCGACGGCCGCGGCTTCGTGATCGCCAGTGTGAAAATAGAAGAAAAGGTCGGTCGTCTTGGCGATGCCCACCGCCGAGCCAGGGGTTACGAACTCTCGGCGAGCGGCCTTGCCCCATCCCTGGGAGACCGTTCCGCGGATCTCTGGATAGCGACGCCGGAGATCGAGCGCCTTGTCACCGTGGTCGGGCCAGAGGTAGGCAGCCATGCGACCGTCTCGGTACTGGACCTCCTTGGGGTGCTCGCGCCAGAAGTCGCGGACGCCTACGGCGATGCCTCGGTCGCCGTCGCTGACGTCACCCCAGCCGGAAGGCGATTGGCCCGAGTCCTGCTGGGCACCGTCGAGGAGCAGGGAATAGGTGACCGGTGGCGCGTTGCCTAGTGGGGTGTTGTGGTAGTACTTGTCCGGCCCGATCGCGACTAGCGCGACCTCGCCAGCGGCGTCGACGGTGCCGCTCATTACCGCGCTGGGACCAAGGGCCAGCGGGATGAAGGGTGGGTCGCTTGGGTCGTGGACGACCGGCGTGCCCTCGGTCTCGTAGGGGCCCCCGAAGGCGTAGTCGAGGGTGCCCGTCGCGCCGGCGAGCGGCACATCGATGGCCATTCGGCGAATGAAGTTGAGGTCCGGATCACCGGTCATGATCCAGGTGTGTTGGGCCCGCACCACGCTCGATCCGGCGTAGAAGTGCAGATAGAGCGAGTATTTGGCGAATTGACGAGAGCCACCCTCTTGTCGGTGCCAGCCGCTCAGCTTGAAGACCGTGTGGGCTGGTGTTTGGCGGAATGGCTCGATCTCGTATTCAGCCTGGGAGGCGAGATAGCGGGTGCTGCTCGATCCTCCCGAGTCTCGCAGCCAGTTGCCGCCCTCGATGCCGAGCGATGAGGTGTCAGGATGGTCGTAGACGCCCGCGTCGGCGGCGCCTGGCGGTGCGTCATCCAGGTCGATGAACATCTCACCAGGGCCGCTCACCACCTGCTCGTCGTCGTCATAGCTGCCGTCGCCGTTACCGTCGATCCACGCGCCGTCGATGAATCCGAAGGCGGTGCGGCTCAGCTCGACCTGCATAACCCCGGTGTCGACCACATAGCGGTCCGTTTGCTCGTCAACTTGAATGCCCTCGGTCGATTGACCATCGACCGCCGCGATCAGGCCCAAGCTGAAGGCCCGCGAGCCGTTCTCTTCGAGGCTTGCGGGGAAGTCCACCAGCAGCCATTTGGCGCTCCCGTCCGGCCAGCTGCCGAGCACCGATGCGCCGAAGGGCACCACCCGGTAGCCATCCTCGTCTCCTAGGGCGAGGCGTTCGACCGCCGCGGCGGGCAGCACTCCGCGAGCCAGCGGGATGCCGCCGCTCACCGGCGATCGCTCGGAGGCGGCGTTGGCCCAGTCGGACACATGGATGGGGAGCGGGTCGAGTTCGTCGGTGAACTCGACCAAGGTCGGTGTGCCGCCGGTGCCCGAGCTGGTGCTCGTTCCTGCTCCCGCGCCGGTGCCCCCCACGCCGGGATCATCGCTCGTCGACTCGCAGCTACAGCCCGCTAGCAGCGACGCTACCAGGGCGAGCAACCCAATTAGCCTACTCATAGTGCCTCCGATGCTCTCAGAGACTACCTGTGCCCGCTCCTGTGAAGCGACCTCTTTCCCACCAGCGAGGCCGCCGTCGTCATCCCTCAGCCGCCGCCCATAGGGCCGGGGTAAGGCTGGTGGTTGTTGATCTGCTTGCGGAACACCGCCGGGTCAGAGGTGGGCAGGTCGCAGGAGCCGCGCTCGCACACGTAGGCGGTCGGCTTGCCGCCCTTGGTCGGCTTGTCCTTCGCCCAGGGGACTCGCTTGCTCAGCGGCCCTCCGGCGGCCTCTCGGCTGGTGATCAGGAAGACGTGATTGGGCACGAAGCTCGAGCGCAGGACCGCCAGCAAGGGTGTCAGTGCCTCGTCAGTTGGCGCCATCCCATCGGGGGTGATCAGCGCGATTTCTTTCGGCGAGTCGGCATAGAAGTCCACTGCGAGCATCATCTCGTCGAGCCCGTAGGGCCGACGCTCCAAGACGGTCGCATAGGCGCGCAAGGTTGCCTCCGCGCGCTGGCGCCAGCGGTCGTCGGTGGTGAGGGCTTGCAGCCGTAGGTGATTCATCAAGGCCAGCGAGCTCGCGCTGGGCACCGCCCCATCAGTCGTCTCCACCTCCCGTGCCAACAGCTTCTCGGCGTCGTCGGCGGTGCGAAAGTACCCGCCTCCGGCCTTGTTCCCGTGGTGGGTCTCCAGCTGGTTCATCAGCTCGACCGCTTGGTCGAGCCAGCGTAGGTCGCTGGTGGCTTCGAACAAATCGATCAGGCCAGCGGAAAGAAAGGCGTAGTCCTCAGCGAAGGCGGTGGTGGTGGTGCGTCCATTTTTGTAGCTGTGGTGCAGCCGGCCGTTGACGATCAACTTGCCGGCGAGCTGCTGTGCTGCCTGGATGGCGCTGTCCCGGTAGCGCGGGTCATCCAACACCCGTGCGCCTCGCGCCATGGCCGAGATCATCAGCCCGTTCCAGCTGACCTGGATCTTGTCGTCTCGAATCGGCTTGGCGCGCCGGTTGCGCTCTTTCAGCAGAGCGGCGCGCGCCTCTTGCAGGGTTTGGTCGAAGCTCTCGCGACTGAGGTTCAGCTCCAGGGCTACCTGATCCCGCGACTTGGGCGTGAACAAGATGTTGCGGTGCTCGAAGTTCCCGACCTCGCTGACCCCGTAGTAACGCCTGACCAGCTCAGCCTGCTCTGGTGATAGTGCTGCAGTTAGCTCGGCAGGAGTCCAGGTGAAGTAGTAGCCCTCCTCGCGGTGCCCCTCGGGGCCAATGCTGTCGGCGTCGGTGGCCGAATAGTAGCCGCCCTCAGACGAGGTCATTTCGCGCAGCACATAGTCGAGGATCTCTCGGGCGACGCGAGCCAGATCGCCATCGCTAGACAGCTGGAAGCCCTCCAGATAGGCCATGGCGAGCAAGGCATTGTCGTAGAGCATCTTCTCGAAGTGGGGGACCAACCATCGGGCGTCGACCGAGTAGCGGTGAAAACCGCCAGCCACGTGGTCGTAGATGCCCCCGGCCTGCATTTTGCGGAGACTATCGAGCGCCATCCGGGAGGACGCCTCGTCCTGCGCCCGCTGGCCGTAACGCAGCAGCAAGCGGATGGGGAAGCGCGACGGGAACTTGGGCGCCCCCTTGGGACCGCCGTGCACTGGGTCATGGCGGCGATCGGCGAGCCTCGCAGCACGAGATAAGGTGGTGGCACCTGGCAGACCGCTCGAGGCCGGCGGCCGCATGTCGCTGCGGATGCGCCGCGCCAGGGCCGCCGCGTCCTCAGCAATGCTCGGGTTGGTGCGGAACGCCGCAGCTTGCTCCTTCATCAGTGTGAGGAAGCCTTTGCCCGCGCCGCGGTCGCCGTCTCGGGCCGGGAAGTACGTGCCGCCGTAGAAAGGCTCGCGGTCGTGAGTCAGCCACACGCTCATCGGCCAGCCACCGCGGCCGGTCAGCAGCTGCACCGAGCGCATGTAGATCCCGTCGATGTCCGGGCGCTCCTCACGGTCGACCTTGATGCACACATATTGGTCGTTGAGGACCTTGGCGATCGCCTCGTCTTCGAAGCTCTCCTCCTCCATCACGTGGCACCAGTGGCAGGTGGAATAGCCGACGCTCAAGAAGACGGGTCGGCCCAGTGCCTTGGCGACCCGGAACGCTTCGTCGCCCCAGGGAAACCAGTTCACTGGATTGTGGGCATGCTGGCCCAGGTAGGGGCTGGTCTCGAAGATGAGGCGGTTGGTGTACTTGGGCTTGCCAGTGGCGGTCTTGTGCTTGGTGCGCGGAACGTAGCGCTCGCCTTTGGCCGCGAGGGCGTCCTGCATTTTCTTCTTCAGCGCCTCGTTGCCGTTGAACAGCGCCTGCATGCTGACGGCGTCGTCGGTGGCGGTGGCCTTGTCTTCGCCGCCACTTTTTGGAGTGCATGCGGCCAGGACCAGGCCAATGATGAGGGCCGTCCTGCCAGTCAGCTTGTCGATCAGGGCCGCGAGCATTGGTAGAAGGTGGGCACGCTCGCGGCCTAGTCAAGTCCCTGGCACCTGAGCCCGATCGGGCCCCAACGGGTGGGTGAGTCTCAGCTTGCCGAGTCGTCCGGACCTGGTGGCTCGTCAACCAGGATCCCTATCAGGCGGCACCCACAGGCCGTCGTGTCTGGCCGCTCAGATCGATGCAACGGGTGATCAGCAACGCGTAGACGGTGCGTTTTACGGTGGCCGCTTCGGCACTCGCTCGGGACAGCAGATCGGTGAGCGTCAGCACCTCTCGCTCGAGCAAGCTGACCATCTCGAGCTCATCCCGTTTCAGTCCCAGCCGCTCAGGCTCGGCTTCTGGGTGAATCGTCAAGGGTGCTGCAGCCAGGCGCGCGAGGGTCGTCTCGATGGCCCGGTCATCGCCGTACTTGCGCACACCCATCATGATCAACGATAGGGGCTCGCAGGGTACCCGCGCCGCCCCGCCGTAGTCGGCCAGCAGGTCCGTCTTGTCGAAATAGGCATATTTCGTGGTGGGGTCGAGCTGGAACATGAAGCCGATCTTGTTGACGAGCTGCTGCTGTAAAGCGGCGTGGAGCGCGGCGTCGTCGACCAGCCCACGAGACAACAAGTACTGGCCGTGGAGCAGCTTGTTGCGGGCGGCCGCCTGCAGGCTTTGGGCCAGGGTCTCCTCATCGAGCAACCCCATGCCGAGCAGTGTCTCCCCGAGGGGAGAGACCATTTCCGGTGTGCGAGCCTTACAGGGGGTGCCGTGATCGAAAATGATGACGTTGCGGCCTCGTTCGGGAGCGACCATCAGAATCGTTCCGCTGAGATCGTTGTCGAGTGCGTAGACCAACAGGTGAACGAGTGGCGTCTTGGCGAGCGTCCCCTGGGCCGTGGCCGGCGCCTGCGGCCGGAGACTGGGTTGCTCCACGCTGATGAGCGCGGGCTCCGGTGCCGCCGGCGGTGCGTCGCTCAGCGGCCCTGGGGGGGGCGGCGGAATCGACGGCAGCGCCGTGGTCGCGGCAGGGTCGTGGGTGGGGCCGAGCAAGATGTAGATGTCGTCGTCACGGTTGGCCAACTCGAGTAGCGCGTCGCTCACCGGCGCCGGCGGCGCGTGCACCACAGGCGCCGGACCGGACTGTCGCCCCGGTTTCGTGGTCACCTGCTCCGCCTTGGGAATATCATCGCCCCTGTCGAGGGCAGCGGCGTCCTGCATTCCCGCGAACCGCTCGCTGGCGGCCCGCGCTTCATCGTCGTCGATACTGGCGACCACCCGTCGGATGTGCGGCGGTGGCTCACCGTCGACAGGCTGACTGAGGTCGATGTAGCGCGGCTTTGCGAGGGCCCCTTCCGCATCCAATACCAGTCGCACCATCGGCCTGCCCAGATCGGCCTGGCGTTCGGGCACGGTGATCACCTGTGCCATCTCCCCAGTCGACAGCTCCACCAGTGTGCCGGTCGGAAAGACACAGAGCGTGGCCATCATCAGCTGGAGGATCTGCTTGTCCACCTCTTCTGTGGCCATGCGCACCAGTTTGGCCATGACGTCCGGGGCAGCTCTCCCGGCGGTGAGCTCCTCCTGGAAGCGCTGCGCATGGGCCATGATTCGGGCCAGTAAGGTGGGCTCCTTCGTGCCCTGGTAGACGGCGCCGGTCTCGTTCTGGTGGGCCACGTGCAGAGCCTCGTAGATGAGCACGCTGCGCATCATGCCGGCATCGGTCATCTTGCCCAGCGCGCTGGTCACCACGGCGGTCGCGCTCGGCAGCTCGGCGTACTGATCGATGCCGATGAAGGGCAGGCGCATGCCGCTGCGCTGCTGGCCGGTGGGATCAAGTCCCGCAACTCGCGGTTTGCCCACGTCACACAGCATGGTGGCGGTGGCCAGTTGCCGGAGGAGTCGAGGATCATCGGTGAGCTGCTGTGCCACACAGAGGGCCAACAGAGCGGCGCTCACGGCCCGGCCTGCATCATCGTGCGCTGGCCGGGCGACGGTGGCAGCCAAGAATTCCGGGCTCGCCCCTTCGGCCAGTTGGATGAGTTGCTGTCCCATGCGCCGCAGGTGTCCGGGGAGCTCGCAGCTTCCGCGCTGCAACTGCTCGTAGAAACGGCGCAGAATCACGATGGCGAGCGAGTAGACTTTGACGGCTCGCTCTTCGGGGGCCAGGCCATCGAACTCGGATAATTCGCCAGGGGGACGTCCCACGCGCAGGCGGATGCGGCTCAGATTGCTAGGTGCCTGGGCCTTCGTTTTGTCGCGCTGCGCATCCCGAAAGGCCTCTTGTAGCGATCGCAGCTCATCGATGGGCACGTCGTGGCCGATGGTGACTTGGGAGACGCCCATGGTCGCCAGCAAGTCTCGAAGCTGGCTGGCAGCAGCGTATACCGGTCGGTTCGCACGGAGCAGCCGGCGTCCCACATAGACGGCTCGGTCGGAGAAGAAGATGGTGATGTTGCGGCCCGTCGTTCGGCCGTAGTCAGCGGCACATTTCGCCGTGGCCTCCAGAGCCCGACGCTGCGCCTCGTTGTCCGCGGCGTAGAGGGTGGACTGTTGAGCAAGCCGATGCAGCGCCAGAAGCAATTGGGTGGCCGACTCGTCCTCGGCGATGATGACCTCTCCCGTCGGCCTCACCCGGCGGTCGTCTGATGGGGTCGTCGAGGTCATTGGCTCGCCCCCGTGGGCGTGGGCCCAGCCTGGCCGCGCGCCTGGATCGCCCGGGCGGCATGATCGCAGACCTCGCGCAGCGGCGCCGAATTCCACGGGCGGCGGTGGGTCGCGCCTTGCAACGCTTTCAGCGCCCCTTCAGTTGCGGCCCACTCGCCGAGCATTCTCGCAGCCAGCATGCGTGTTTGCTCGAGCGCGTCATTGGCTACCAGACCGTGCTTGCTGACCAGTGAGCTCAGCAGGGCTTCTGTCCGTGGCGGATGTAGGGCGTGGAGGGCTTCGAACACCTTCTGTTGATCGTCCAGGGGCCGCTCTTTGAACTCCCCGTCTTCGACCAGGCGGACCAGGCCCGGCCCCACCGAGACCACGCGATGGCGCACGAAGGTGTCCAGCGCCGCCCAGCGCACCGCCTTGTCGTCACTTTGAAAGAGCGTCATCAGCTCATCGGTCAGCGCGACCTTCGATTCTGCAAGTTGGGCGATGGCCTCGCAGCGGAGTGCCGTGTTGGGACTGGTCCGAAGGGGCTGGAGCATTGACTCGACTCTTGCTCCACCCCGCTCGAGCAACCGGGCGAGGATCTGCTGAGTGGTGAGCGGATTCATGGCTTCGAGCTTGCTGATGACCTGCTCTTCCTCCCCCGCCGCCACCCGAACGATGGTGTCGAGGATCTGCTCGAAGACCGGTCCCTCGCGGAGCTTGTCGGCCAGCTGAAGGAAGAGCGGCATGGCCTCAGGGCCCATCGTCTCTGCCACCAGGCGGAAGCCAGCCAAGGCCCTTTCCGATTGCTTCGCATCGAGCAGCTCACCCCATCCGCTGGCCATGCGGGCGACATGGGTCAGCACATCTGCGGGAAAGAGAGCGCCGGTCAGGTCGCCCGGGCCAAGCCGGCTCGTGGTCCGGGACCCTGCATCGCGCAGCCGGCTCACCAGGGCTCGATGGGTGGCAAAGAGCTCGTCTGACCGTCCCAGCCGCACCAGGCGGTGGGCGTAAGCCGAGGCGGCTGCGGCTAGCGTCGAAATGTCGCGCCGGTCTGCCCCATCGGCGAAGGCGGCGAGCAAGACGTCGTGGTGACGACGCCGCACTTCGGCGTCGTCGATGCTCAGCGCTGCAGACAGGGTCTGCCGGGTTGCCTCGTCGAGCTGCAAGGTCGCGGTCGTGTCAGCAGCCGCAACGGTCATGGCGGCCATGGCAGCGGCTTCCATCACGTCCTCGCGCTGCATCGCGAGGACCATTCTCTGGACATCGCTCAGCCGCTCCCTCAGCTGGTCCTCGATGTCTGCCGTCTCGGCGAAGAACTCGTCGAGCGACTCGGCATCCTCACCCCCCAACTCCTCTTCCAGCCGACACTGCACGTGTTGAAACGGCGCCTCCCACAAGGCGGTGGCGATCTCGCTCGGGTCGCTGTTGGCGTCGATCATCATCGCGCCGAACAGCTCCCGTAGCTCGTCCTCGGTCACCCCGCTGACCACGTGGACGTCCCGCAGCCCGGCGACACTGAGGGTATAGGGGACGATGTCGCCTGGCGGTGATGGCTCCCACAGGGTCTCGTCGTCCTCGGTGAAGCAGAAGGGCAGCACTTTCCAGTGCACGCCGGCAGCATTGGCCTCCAGCGCCTCGGTCATTGCGGCGAAGACCGGCGCGAGGCGGTTCTGCGTTTCCGGATGGGCGGGGCCATACTGGCGAGCGGTGCGCAGCAGGCGGTCGACGCAGAGGAAGAGTGGTGAGAGCGGGTGGGAGGGGGCAAGGCAGACGTCGCCGGTTCCAGCCGTTGGTGCGGCGGGACGGCTTCTGGCGCTTGGTGTTCCTGTCAGGGCCCCCTGGGGTTCGGTGGGTGATCGGGGAACTAGGGTTTCAAACGACGGTGTCGCCGCAGGGGGGCTCGCCCCAG